>JAIXOW010000303.1 GCA_027486615.1 Oxalobacteraceae bacterium
TTAGTTGAAGGCGATATGGTGCGTGTTCCTCCCATGCGCTTGGCGGAACGCGAAGAAAAACATACGCCGGCTGCTGAATTTAAGATTCTGCTAGAAGATAATCATTTATTAGTGATCGATAAACCTGCAGGTGTCGCTGTGCATGGTGGGTCGGGTGTAAGTTACGGGGTGATTGAGCAGTTGCGAGCTTCTAGGCCAGAGGCACAGTTTCTGGAGCTGGTGCATAGACTAGACCGAGAAACCTCAGGTATTTTGATGTTGGCTAAAAAACGCTCAGCGCTCACGCATTTGCATGAGCAAATTCGCGCTGGAACCATAGACAAACGTTATTTAACACTGGTGTATGGTGAGTGGAAAAACAGTCGTCAGCACGTCAAACTGCCCCTCTTTAAATACACCACACCGGATGGTGAACGCAGAGTGCGTGTACAAACAGAAGGCGGACTCGCTTCGCACACGGTTTTTAATTTATTGCGAAAATACGGTGAGTTTGCTTTGCTAGAAGCGGAATTGAAAACAGGAAGAACGCATCAGATTCGTGTGCATTTATCAGCCAATGGTTTTCCGATTGCAGGGGATGATAAGTATGGTGACTTCACACTCAACCGTCGCTTGCAAAAAGCGGAAGGACTGAGAAAAGCCTGTAAGCGTATGTTTTTACATGCTTATAAAATAAGTTTTACGCATCCTGAAACAAACAAAGTCATACAGCTACAAGCCGCATTACCTAAAGATTGTGAAAGTTTTTTACAGAGTTTGCTTGCGGAAGAAAATGCCGTCTGATTCTGTCGGATTCTGTCTGACTCTGTAGTTAAGAAATAAGATAACCAACGATATAAAATTAATCATAGCTACAATGTAGTTTGATCGTAGCTGAATCGTAGCCTAACTACTTACTCTGAGTCTGGATGCTGGCAGCTAGCGCCAGAACACACTATGCCAAGAAAACAATTTGATTTAATCGTCTTTGACTGGGACGGTACTCTCATGGATAGCACTGCTGCTATTGTCAAAAGCATGCAAGCAGCTGCTAAAGATTTGGGTTTGCCTGTGCCTGATAATAAGTCAGCTTCTTATGTGATTGGTTTGGGTTTGCAAGATGCGATGCAGACTTTGATGCCTGATCTCGATCCTGCTGCTTATCCTCGTATGGTGGAGCGTTATAAACATCATTACTTATCGCAAGATCATGAATTAACTTTGTTTGATGGTGTGCCTGAGATGTTGGATCAATTGTCTTCGGATGGTTATTTTTTAGCGGTTGCAACGGGTAAAAGTCGCGTAGGATTAAACCGCGCTTTAGATGCAGTCGGTATGATGAGTTTGTTTGATGCGACACGCTGTGCAGATGAGACTTTTTCTAAACCGCATCCCGCTATGTTGCAAGAACTGACGCGAGAATTAGGCCAAGATATGAAGCGCACTCTGATGATAGGCGATACCACGCATGATTTACTGATGGCGAGTAATGCGGGTGCTGCGTCTATTGGTGTGTATTTCGGAGCGCATCCTGAACATGAATTAAATCAGCATACGCCATTGTTTGGTGCTAATTCCATTCCTGAATTACATGATTGGTTAAACACACATGCCTGATCATTCAGATAACTCTGATAACTCTATTTTTATTTGTGATTCATCGCAGATAGAAGAAGGTGGTCGTGGTGTGCGTTTCCCTCTCACCGCAGCGGGTGAAGATGCAGTAGGTTTTGTGGTGCGGTTTGAGCAGGAAGTGCATGGTTATTTAAATCGCTGTGCGCATGTGCCTATGGAGTTGGATTGGAATCAAGGTGAATTTTTTGAATCCAGTGGTTTGTTTTTAATGTGTGCAACGCACGGTGCATTATATGAACCCAACACGGGGAAATGTGCAGGTGGGCCTTGTCGTGGTGGTAGTTTGAAACAAATTAAAGTCATAGAAAAAGAGCAGAAAATATTTTGGCAGCCGGATGATGTGTTTCGTCCAGTGTTGGCCTGATAAATAGTTCACCGCATTCTGGAATATAAAGTAAACATCATTAGTCTGAACGAAAAGAAAAAATATCATGAACGATAAAGAACAAAATACACCATCAACTTCAGCTGATCATCAAGAACATGCTGAAGATAAAACAGTAGAATCTTCAGCCCATGCATCAGCCCAAGAAGAACAGCATGAAGCTAAGCATGAAGAGCAGCATGAAAAACAGCATGAAAAAAAATCAGAATGGACACATGCTTCTACGCCATCGGAACCTTCCTTGATTCCTGAACGTAGCGTGTTGGAAAGTTTGGCGCGCGAAATGTTGAATGAACAAAAAGCGAATCGTCGCTGGCGTAATTTCTTTCGTTTTTCTGTATTGGTAGTTGTGGTGATTGCGATTTGGGCAGCATTTGATATTAGTGGCGCACCTAAAGAAACGCTTACACGTCACACAGCCTTAATTGAATTAAATGGTGAGATCGATGGTGATAGTAATTCTGCTTCAGCCAGTGTTTTACTGCCAGCATTGAATAGTGCATTTAGTGATGAAGGCTCTGCCGGTATTATTTTGCGTGTGAATAGTCCGGGTGGCTCTCCTGTGCAAGCCGGTATTGTGAATGATGAAATCACGCGCTTACGTGCGCTTTATCCTAAGAAGCCGCTGTATGTGGTGGTGGAAGATGTGTGTGCATCGGGTTGTTATTACATTGCAGCTGCTGCCGATGGTATTTATGTGAATCAAGCAAGCATTGTTGGATCAATTGGTGTATTGATGAGTAGTTTTGGTTTTACAGGTTTGATGGAAAAAATTGGTGTTGAACGTCGTTTAATGACAGCTGGTGAAAACAAAGGTTTTCTTGATCCATTCTCAGCGCAGACACCTAAACAAAAAGAATTCACACAAGGCTTGCTACATGAAATACATGAGCAATTTATTGCTGTTGTAAAAAAAGGGCGTGGTAAACGTTTGAAAGAAACACCAGATATGTTTTCTGGATTGTTTTGGACTGGAAATAAAGCTATCGCACTAGGTCTTGCGGATGGATTAGGTACTGTCGATAGCGTAGCGCGTGATGTGATTAAGGCTGAAGAAATTGTTGATTACACCGCCCATGAAGGTTTATCTGATCGCGTACTGAAAAAGATTGGTGCAGCAGCAGGTGCGAGTGCTGTGAAAGCGATGCAATCAGAATCGATCAAGCTGCGCTAAGGTTAGTTGAATTACTTATTGCTTCATTAGTTTTGTACTGTCGATACAATCAGCGAACTAAAAATCATCTGCACATCTAGTGCAGTTCTATGATTTTTAGAAAGACGGTAGATTAATAGAACTCTTGCAGATGTGTAGTTACACAGAGTTCGAAATTTAATTTGAATAGCCATAGCGTTATGTCATTAGATTTCAATTATTAATCTATCCGTTCTCTTTTATTTCTCACTTTCTTATTCACATACCTTATTCAGACGAGGCGGTTTTTCGTTGTTTGAATTGACGGTATATCACTTCCACAGGAAAAAATATGCAGCCAGTTGGCAATTACAGTCATGTTCGATCTCCACTGTTGATGCAGGTCGAGGCAGAGCAGGTTACAACTTCAACACGTTCTACTCACAGCAATAATCAACAAATTGCACCACGTATGTTTAATAAAAATATGATTTTTGTTGAATTGCCACAGGCATCAAAATCAACCCGGGTAGGCGGGCCGCAACTCAGACGTCCTAAAATGGATGAGCGTGCCAGAGAGAATATTGTGAATCAAATTCGCAAGAAAAATGGCATAGCATTGCCGGATCAGGTGAATAGTCAGGCTAAACAAATCGCGCTGGTTGAAGCATTAGATAGGGCATATAGTTATGAGTCGCTGACTGAGACAGCAAAGGATATGTGGACATGGATGGCGACAGCAACGCGATCATTGTCTTCTTATATGCCTGACATTCAGATAGGTCCGCCAGCAGTTGAGGCAGGCTTATTAAGTAATGTAATAGAAGTCACTAAACCATCGACGATCAGTGAGTTTTTAAAGTCATATCAAAATGATTTTGATATACAGATAAGTAGATCTTTGAAATTAGATGACAGCGTTAAGGGTGTAACTATTATTCTCGGGACTAAAGAGAAAGATCAGGGTATTGAGGAAAAAATTGCCCTAGTACTTGCAGGAATGAAGGACGTCGACGGCGATTTATTGTTCATTCCAGGTTTTACGCCGGGATGTAAGTCCGCTTTGGAAATGTATAAGCTTCGCAATGCTAACTGCAAAGAACTTGATGGCGATTTTCCGGTGAAATCAAAAGTTCCATTAGAAGTCCAGAAACTTGTTTTATTTCAGATAATGCTTTCTGAGCATACTAAGGCAACAACACAAGTAACAAATTCCGTAAAAAAAATAACTGATTCATTAAAAAAAATTAAGTCAAAAATTGAAGAGTCCGGTGGGCTTGATACTCAAGAATTATTTGATGCGATTAAAAAAGAAGAATTTCAGAATTTTGTAATAGAGAAAACAATTGATCCTTCTTCGATATATGTCGGGAACTGGAATTATATGGATATGGAGGACATATATTCAAAATTTAACGCAGCGATAGATGATGGAAAGCGATTAAAGGTTGCTCTTGATGGCTCTATTACAATTACTCCTTATAAGTCATTAGGTGAAAATTTAGTGGATAAAATTAAGTTTCACCGCTCAGATAGTGCAACTAATTATGCTGTTATTGACGTCGACGAATTACTTACTGTGGCGGATGATTTATGTGATGGTGTGGCCGGCAATGCTATCGTGATGATTCCGCATAATCTTTGTGTAAATAGTCAATATCAAAGTCTTTCATTGCAACGAAATTCTAAAAGTATTGATCTTTAAATTGAAAATTGCGACTTGATCTTACGGTTACTTTGATCAAATCGCGATGACCAAAGATGAAATTCTGAAGAATACTATTACTTATTCAGCTAAAAATAAAAACACGGTTGGCTTCTTATGAAAATCAGGAAGCCGACCTTTTGCAATATCTCGCTTCCACGCATCAGCAGTTTGAGTCTTGATGGATTCCGAAGCTAAGGTCAGATCAGTTGCAACACAGACTAAAGTTTGACCATTACAGTTACTCAGCATCGCTTCTAACAATGCCTGATTACGATACGGCGTTTCTATAAAAATCTGAGTTTGATTTTCTTGCTGTGAGCGCTGCTCTAATAATTTAATGCGTTTACTCCGCATGCTTGCATCGGTAGGTAAGTAGCCATGAAATGCAAAGCTTTGTCCATTTAATCCACTTGCCATTAACGCTAATAAAATTGATGAAGGCCCAACTAAGGGTTTTACGGTGATGCCTTCTGCATGAGCTAAGCGAACTAAGCTCGCACCGGGATCGGCAACTGCAGGCACGCCCGCTTCTGATAACACGCCCACATTAAATCCTGCACGCAGTGGATCTAATAAAGCTGATAATTCTGCTGCGGGTGTGTTGATGTTGAGTTCAGTGATCTGTATCTCTTGCAATGCGATAGACAGTGGATGACTCACATTCACTTGCTTTAAAAATGCACGCGCTGTCTTGGCATTTTCAGCAACGAAGTGATGTAGGGATGCTGTCACTGCACACACTTCTGCCGGCAGAATGCTAACTAGTTCAGTAGGGCCTAATGAGGTAGGAATTAAATAGAGCGTGGTCATAAGAGTTAGTTGAAATTAGTCACGCTTGAAAAAAGATACACCGCAATGTCGCAGCATGGTGGTGAGTGCAATGAGTGGTAATCCTGTCAGTGCGGTGGGATCGGTGCCTTCGATAGAGGCAATCAGTGCGATCCCTAAGCCTTCATTTTTTGCGCTGCCTGCACAATCATAAGGTTGTTCTATTTTTAAATACGCATCGAGTTCTGCATCAGGCAAATCACGGAAGGTCACTATGGTTTGTATGTTTTCTATTTGCAGTGGTTTGGTGCTTGTCAGATGGGTGTCGATTAAACATAGTGCAGTGTGAAATACAACCGATCGACCACGCATCATTTGTAATTGCGCTAAAGCGTTGGCATGGTTACCTGGCTTGCCTATTTGGTGATCATCTAGCGTTGCTACTTGATCAGAACCAATCACTAGCGCGGGCGAGGTCTGGTCGGCGATTTTTTGTGCTTTGGCTTGAGCCAATCGCAGTGCGGTGGCTACCGGTGTTTCATTCGGTAGACTGGTTTCATCTATGTCAGGTGACATGACTTCAAAGGGTAAACGCAGGCGCTGCAGTAATTCTTTGCGATAGGCTGAGCCGGACGCCAGAATCAGTCTTCGTGTTGTATTTGCTGAGGGTGGAGAAGCTGGAGAAGATGAGACTTGCATTTATGGCAAATAATTATCAAGAAAAAGTAGCGGTATCGGGCTTGTGGAGTGCTTGAAAAAACGGCTGCAAAACAGCTGCGTGAGCGAGTCTCAAACACTGTAAGGCTTTGACTTATAAGACAAAACCCTAGTATTATCTCAGGTTTTTCGACGGGCTCGCGGACATGAATGGCAAGACTATGGACTTGTTTAAGTTTTGCTTAGACGCTGATCAGGCATCAGGCTCCTATGCCATTCAAGATTTAAACAGACTCAGTGCTGAACTGTTTGCTAGTGAAGGCGAATTGGTTTGGAATTTTTCTGGTGGCCGTCATCAGATCGGTGCGCCTGAATTAAAGCTACATATTCAAGCGCAGGTGAAATTAATTTGTCAGCGTTGTTTGACGCCTTATGTGGAAACTTTGGATTCTGTTTCTACTTTGGTGCTCGCTAAAACCGAAGAGCAGGCTGATGAATTAGAAGAGCGCTTAAATGATGACAGCATTGATGTCATTGTTGTCTCGCCTGAGCAGGAGTATTCGGTTTTAATAGAAGATGAGGCCTTGCTTGCCTTGCCTGTGTCGCCGCGTCACGCTACGTGTCCCGATGGTTTTAAGGCAGAAATCATCAATGAAAAGCCAGTGTCGCCGTTTGCAGCGTTGAAAAAATTAAAATAAAAGAAACTTTTTTGCTCGAGTCAGTCGGTTGTCGGTTTGCTGAGATTCATTAAAATTGGCTAAAAATCTTAACTATTCGAGCAATTCCCCTATCAACAGCGCAGTTTTAGGCGCTGACTATGTTAAAATTTTGGATTAATCGTATTAGGAGTGCATCATGGCAGTTCAACAGAATAAAAAATCACCATCTAAACGTGGCATGCATCGTTCGCATGATTTTTTAACTGCACCAGCAACAGCAGTTGAGCCAACTACTGGTGAGACACATCTGCGTCACCATATCAGCCCAAATGGCTTTTATCGTGGTCGTAAAGTGATCAAGACCAAGAACGACGAATAATTTCATTATTCAAAAAAACAATCCGGCGTGAAGAGTCTTCGACTGCTTGCGCCGTTTTTGTATGCAGACACTGCCTTCCTCTGTCGTTACTCAGTACATTCCCACTATTGCTGATCTAGTCATCCCTATGACTACTTTCAGTCTGTGCTGATTCACCATGACGAAAAAAATATCAATTGATTGTATGGGTGGTGATCACGGCCCACGTGTCACTGTGCCTGCTGCGCTTGCTTTTTTAAAGCGCGAATCTGAGGCTGAACTCATACTCGTTGGACGAGAAGACGCGATTCGTGCTGAGCTACAGCGTCGTGGCGCTTTGCATCATGCGCGATTGAGTATTGTGCATGCTTCTGAAGTGGTGGAGATGGATGATCCACTCGAAGTAGCACTGCGTCGTAAAAAAGATTCTTCCATGCGTGTGGCAATTGATCTGGTTAAACAAGGTCAAGCACAAGCTTGTGTTTCAGCGGGGAATACTGGTGCATTAATGGCGGTGTCGCGTTATCTACTTAAAACTTTGCCGGGTGTAGATAGACCTGCAATCTGCACCATTCTTCCGAATCAAAATGATGGTCCAACTTATATGTTGGATTTGGGTGCGAATGTTGATTGCGAGCCTATGCACCTACATCAATTTGCGTTGATGGGTTCTGCATTGGTATCCGCAGTAGAAGGTAACCCTAAACCAACGATTGGTTTATTAAATGTTGGTGCAGAAGATATTAAGGGTAATGAACTCGTAAAACAAACTGCTGAACTGTTACGTGCAGATCATGCAAAAGGTTTGCTTAATTTCTACGGCAACGTAGAAGGCAATGATATTTTTGAAGGCACCACAGATATTGTTGTGTGTGATGGTTTTGTAGGGAATGTCACCTTGAAATCTGTGGAAGGTCTGGGTCGTTTGATTAAAGGCGTGATCAAATCCGAACTCAGTAAAGGTTGGATTGATATGTTGGGTGCATTGATTGCTTATCGTGCGTTGAAACGAGTTTCACAAAGACTCAATCCATCCCGTTACAATGGCGCTAGTTTATTAGGTTTGCGTGGTTTAGTTTTTAAAAGTCATGGTGGTGAAGATGCTTATGGCTTTGAATGGGCGATAAGACGTGCTTTTGATGCTGTACATCATGATGTGTTAACCCGAATAGAAAAATCGATTGCAGAACTCATGCCCCATGCTGAGCTTGCTGCATCCACAGACTCAACAAAAACTCTATGAGTACTTACTCAAAAATTATTGGAACAGGTAGTTGTTTACCGCCTAATCGTGTCACGAACGATGATCTCACACGCATATTAGGTGAAAAGGGCTTGGAAACATCGGATGAATGGATAGTCTCGCGTAGTGGTATCTCCGCGCGTCATTATGTTGCATCAGGTGTGGTGGCAAGTGATCTTGCAACTGAAGCAGCTACTCATGCACTAGCCATGGCTGGCATACAAGCGAGTGAGATTGATCTCATCATCTTGGCTACATCGACACCTGATTTCATAGGCGGCTTTCCTAGCACTGCTTGTGTGGTGCAACGTAAGTTAGGTATCACCAATGATTGCGCTGCTCTGGATGTGCAAGCTGTTTGTAGTGGTTTTATTTATGCATTGTCAGTTGCGGATAATTTCATTAAATCCGGTATGCATAAAAAAGTGCTGGTCATTGGCGCAGAAGTTTTCTCACGCATTTTAGATTTCAATGATCGTACAACTTGTGTTTTGTTTGGTGATGGTGCTGGTGCATTAGTGTTAACTGCCTCCGATCAACCAGGATTGCATGCAACCAAACTTCATGCTGATGGCAGACATACCGATATTCTTTGCGTCAAAGGTTCTGTGACTGCAGGTGCGTTACAGGGTAGTGGTTTTCTACACATGGATGGACAAGCAGTATTTAAACTCGCTGTCTCAGTGTTAGAAAAAGTGGCACATGAAGTTTTAGCAGCATCCAATATGGATGCGTCACAAGTGGATTGGTTGATTCCACATCAAGCGAATATTCGTATCATGCAAGGCACTGCGAAAAAGCTCGGTTTGCCTTTAGAAAAAATGGTAGTCACAGTGGATCAGCATGGGAATACCTCTGCTGCATCGATTCCTCTCGCACTTGATGTTGCTATGCGTGATGGTCGCATCAAGACAGGTCAAAACATACTCATGGAAGCTGTCGGTGGTGGCTTCACATGGGGCGCGGCACTCGCCACAATCTAATTTCTTTTAAAAACAGTATGACTTCCTTTGCATTTGTATTTCCAGGACAAGGTTCACAAGCAATCGGCATGTTGAATGGCTTTGCTGATAATGAGCATGTGAAGCAAACCATAGCTGAAGCTTCGGATGTATTGAAGACAGATCTTGCTCACTTAATTGCTGAAGGTCCTAAAGAAGCTTTAGACCTCACAACGAATACACAACCTGTGATGTTGACTTGTGCCGTTGCGTTTTATCGTGCTTGGTTGGCAGCAGGTGGCACATTGCCGCAATTAGTCGCAGGACATAGCTTAGGTGAATATTCTGCGTTAGTGGCAGCCGGTGTGATTCAATTTAAAGATGCAGTACCAATGGTGCGTTTTCGTGCGCAAGCGATGCAAGAAGCTGTGCCTGTTGGTCAAGGTGGTATGGCAGCGATTTTAGGTTTGTCAGATGATGATGTACGTGCAGTGTGCGCAGAAGCAGCACAACAACAAATCGTTGAAGCAGTGAATTTCAATGCGCCTGCACAAGTGGTGATTGCAGGTCATAAAGAAGCGGTAGAGCGTGCTTGTGAAGCTGCCAAAGCCAAAGGTGCAAAACGTGCTTTAACACTACCTGTATCGGCACCATTCCATTCTTCATTATTAAAGCCTGCTTCAGATCGTTTACGGTCTTATTTAGCAGACATACATTTTGCCGCGACGACTATTCCATTGATTAACAATGTGGATGTGCGCATTGAAGATCAAGCGGATGCGATTAAAGATGCTTTAGTACGTCAAGCAGCGAGTCCCGTACGTTGGGTAGAAACTGTACAAAAAATGTCAGAGATGGGCATTACACGACTCATAGAATGTGGTCCTGGAAAAGTACTCTCAGGATTAACGAAACGAATTCATAGCGATTTGCAGTCAGATGCCATTAATGATCAGGCTACTCTGGATGCGATGTTGGAGGCATTGAAATGACGCAAAGACAAACCACGCTCGATAAGCAAGTTGCATTAGTAACAGGTGCTTCACGCGGAATAGGTAAAGCGATTGCGCAAGAATTAGCACGTCGTGGTGCAACTGTTATTGGTACCGCAACCTCAGAAGCAGGCGCACAAGCGATTACTGATTATTTACATGCAGTGCGTCCTGAAGCAGGGCACGGTAAGGTATTGAATGTGAATGAAGCAGGACAATCAACGCATTTGGTGGAAGAGATTAGTAAAGAATTTGGTTCGCTTTCTATCTTGGTGAATAACGCAGGTATCACGCAGGATCAACTTGCGATGCGTATGAAAGATGAAGAGTGGGATGCTGTTATCACCACCAATCTGACTGCAGTTGCGCAACTCTCAAGAGCAGTATTGCGCGGCATGATGAAAGCCAAACACGGTCGTATTATCAACATCACTTCTGTGGTGGGTTCAGCAGGTAATCCTGGGCAAATGAATTATGCAGCGGCGAAAGCAGGTGTTGCGGGTATGAGTCGTGCACTCGCCCGTGAGATCGGTAGTCGCAACATCACAGTGAATTGTGTAGCGCCAGGATTTATTGATACCGATATGACAAGAGCACTGACTGAACAACAAGTTGCTGCATTATTGCAGCAGATACCTGCAGGACGCTTTGGTTTACCAGAAGATATCGCAGCAGCAGTGGCATTTCTTGCCTCGGATGAGGCCAGTTATATCACTGGTACGACCTTGCATGTGAATGGCGGTATGTATATGAGTGGTGGTTAATGTAGTCGTATGAAGTTTAGTGAAGTAAAGTAGTGATTGAAATTGTTGTTAAAAGCAAAAGTCGAAAGTATAGTTTCGCGTCGCAAACCTGATAAAATGCGCGCACTTTGGGTAACCCATAATCTGGAGGTTAGAGATGTCTGATATTGAATCACGCGTTAAGAAGATTGTTGCAGAACAGCTGGGTGTTGCAGAGGCTGATATCAAAACCGAATCATCCTTTGTTGATGACCTCGGCGCTGATTCGCTCGACACAGTTGAGTTGGTGATGGCATTAGAAGATGAGTTCGAAATGGAAATCCCTGACGAACAAGCTGAAAAAATCACGACTGTGCAGCAAGCGATTGATTACGCAAAAGCACACGTAAAGTCTTAATCTCTTCGCCTAAGATCGCTAGGAGCATCGTTTGAGTCGTCCAAATCGTCGTCGCGTCGTCATTACTGGCTTAGGTTGTGTAGCGCCAGTAGGAAATACAGTATCCACCGCGTGGGATGCACTGATTGCTGGTCAATCAGGTATTGCGACTATTACCAAGTTTGACGCTAGTCCTTTCTCTACACATTTCGCCGGAGAAGTGAAAGGCTTTAATGTCGAGGATTACATGCCCGGCAAAGAAGCTCGCCATATGGATACTTTTATTCATTATGGTATGGCTGCAGGTATACAAGCGATGCAAGACAGTGGTTTGGAAGTGACTGAAACTAATGCTGAACGTATTGGTGTCATTGTTGGTTCAGGCATAGGTGGTTTGCCTATGATTGAAGAAACGCATGCTGAACTGACGAATCGCGGTCCTCGCAGAATTAGTCCGTTTTTTGTGCCGGCTTCTATCATCAACATGATTTCAGGGCATTTGTCTATTAAGTATGGACTTAAAGGCCCGAATCTCGCGATTGTTACTGCATGTACTACAGGTCTACATTGCATAGGTGCTGCAGGACGTTTGATTGAATACGGCGATGCCGACATCATGATAGCGGGCGGTGCAGAATCAACGATTTCTCCTTTGGGTCTCGGTGGTTTTGCTTCAGCGCGTGCACTGTCTTCCCGCAATGATGATCCTGCTACTGCATCACGTCCTTGGGATAAAGACCGTGATGGTTTTGTACTCGGTGAAGGTGCTGGTGTGATGGTGCTCGAAGAGTATGAACATGCGAAAGCACGTGGTGCAAATATTTATGCCGAACTATTAGGGTTTGGTATGAGTGCAGATGCACATCACATGACTGCACCACTAGAAGATGGTGATGGTGCTCGTCGTTGCATGGTTTCTGCCATGAACAATGCTGGCATTAATGCGGATCAAGTAGATTACGTGAATGCACATGGCACATCCACACCTTTAGGTGATGTGGCTGAAACTGTTGCGATCAAACGCGCACTCGGTGATCACGCTAAAAAGATTGTAGTGAACTCCACTAAATCAATGACGGGTCATCTATTAGGTGGTGCTGGTGGTTTGGAAGCAGTGTTTACTGCACTCGCAGTACATAAACAATTATCACCACCAACGATCAACATTTTTAATCAAGATCCTGCATGTGATCTCGATTACTGCGCTAACGCAGCGCGTGAAATGACTATCAATGTTGCAGTAAAAAATTCCTTTGGTTTTGGTGGTACCAATGGAACACTGATTTTCGGTAAAGTCTGATTCTCTGTTAGCGTCGAACTGCATCTGAGATCAGTGCGATGCTTATTTCTTCCGATAATACCTTTGATAGCATCTGCTAACACCTCTGATGTTTCTTCACTGATCTTACCTACAAAAGATGAGCATTGCAGTTTCCGCTGTGATTCGACCATCTCGTCTTTATCTTTTTCTTTGCCTCCTGTTTTCTCTTGATCTTTGCATCACCGCGGTCTTGCTATGCCATCGTTTAGTTGAGTTATTCAACTTAGTTCAGTGTCTTGCAGTCCTTATAGTTTGCGTTATCCCAGTGTTCGCGCTTCTTTTCCCTGTTTTTAGGTCTAGAAATATCGTCAGGATTGATATTTCAGGAAATGGACAAATTCGCTTGTTTCAAACTAAGCGAACGACTCCTCCCTTTCAAGTTCAACATTGTTTTGAACTTGATCTAGATGCAGGAGTGATTGTGCGTTTACTCGGAGACTCCACCCTTTGGCCTCATATCATGTCACTACGTTTGCAATCGGAGAGCGGAAAAATTTTTACAGTTTTTGTATTTCCCGATTCTGTAGAAAAGAAAATCTATCGATCTTTGATGGTTGCACTGCGTTGTGTAAAAAACCACGAAGCGCAACAACTCTCAATTCCATAAAATTTCTCTTTTACCGACTGAACTTGTTTTATATCAGTTGGTCTAACGCCAAGGTTTCGCAGAAATCATCCTCGATTCCACTGCTGTCATTGGTAGCTTGCCATGCTAGGTATTAAAAATCAGAAGCAAAGCTTACTCCTCTCACCACATGATAGGACGCTAAGTGGGTGTCACGATTCTGTTTGTCAGTGCATGGTAAGAAGGTGCAAGATTTGACGACAGAACGAAACATAGATCAACTACTAGTTGATCGCGCTCAGCATGGCGATAAGAAAGCGTTCGAGCTTTTAGTGTTGAAGTATCAACGTAAGCTGATGCGTTTGATCTCTCGATTAATTCGAGATCAAGCAGAAGCGGAAGATGTTGTACAAGAAGCATTCATCAAAGCTTATCGCGCCTTACCGCAATTTCGTGGTGATTCAGCGTTTTATACGTGGCTTTATCGTATTGGTATAAACACAGCAAAGAATTATTTAGTCACACAAGGACGACGTGCACCTACATCTACCGAAGCAGATGTAGAAGAAGCGGAAACTTTTGATGATGGAGAACAACTAAGAGATATCAATACACCGGAATCCATGCTCGCGACTAAGCAAATTGCTGAAACAGTGAATCTAGCAATGGAGGTTTTGCCAGAAGAATTACGTATTGCGATTACTTTGCGTGAGATTGAAGGCTTGAGTTATGAAGATATTGCAGAAGCGATGCATTGTCCTATTGGTACTGTACGCAGCAGAATATTTCGAGCACGCGAAGCGATCGCAGAAAAACTTAGGCCATTACTTGATACTGCAGGTGATAAAAGATGGTAAGACGACAAGAAGGACAATGATGTGCCCTAGAAGTTAAAAAAACAATGTTAAATGCGAATGGTAGTGTGATGATGGTTGTGGTTAAAAAATTATTTACGATAACAATGACACTGCAATCATAGTTAAGCCGCAAAAGGAAAAATGATGGAAGGAGATAAGCAGGCACGCCAGTGGATTTCTGCGCTCATGGATAGTGAGTTAGTGCATCCGACTGCTGCGCAAATCGATGCCTTGCATGCTTCAGAAGAGCAAAAAAATACATGGTCTATTTATCATCAGATCGGCGACTTACTTCGTTTTGAACATCAAGCTCTCAGCCATGATTTTCAAGTTAAGCTATTACATCAACTAGACCAACAGCCAGAGCACACATTACCAAAACAGAAATACGCAGAACTTACAAGTCTGGTTTCAAAAAAAATCGTCCTTCTTGTTGCGATGTTAGTCATGATCGTTGTTGTTCCATCTACTGTATTGATCGTGAAATCATCACTATCACTGCTTGATAAAAAAGCGCGTGAGAATGTGCCTAATAATGTACCTAACAACGCACCCAACAACTCGCCTAACAACGCGCCCGCTACCAAAGTAAATTACCAGCACACACCGGTTCATCTTGCGCAATAAAGAAGATGCGAAGGACTGCTGCGACGCGCTCAGTTAAGATAATTGATGTAATTCGCGGTTCTAGCCAGATTAGCTAGAATTTCCATTTTGCTAGCGGCTTAGCCGCATAAAAAGCCATGCTAGGGTGTCGTAAGAGACGATACGGGTGCATTCAGCATGGTCGGCAAGCGCATGAAAGAATTTTGGCTTACCATTGTTGTAGAAATCTCTTTGTAGCCAATCTGCCAAGTCGCTGATTTTATAGGCTTGAACTTAACCTAAACCATCCCATGCATATGTTTGATCACATTAAAAAAATTCTATCTTTATCCGCATTGGCTGTTTCTGGCCTGATGTTTGTGCCACTTGCTGCTACTGTGACAACATCAGCGCATGCAGTTACATTGCCTGACTTTACAGACTTAGTTGATAAAGTGGGTCCAGCCGTGGTGAATATTCGCACCACAGAAAAAAACAAAGGCGCAGCAGCTCAGGGTGGAGCACAAGGTGGCGCGCCAGGTATGGATGATGAAGAAATGCAGGAATTCTTCCGTCGCTTTTTTGGTCAGCCTGGGCCACGTTCCCCGCAACAGCCTCCAGCACCTAAAGGTCGTAAGGGACCTCAGCAAGAAGAACAACAAGTGCCACGTGGTGTGGGTTCAGGTTTTATCATCTCGCCTGATGGTTATGTATTAACCAATGCTCACGTAGTTGAAGGCGCTGATGAAGTCTTAGTCACCATGAGTGACAAGCGTGAATTCAAAGCCAAGATCATAGGATCAGACCGCCGTACTGATGTAGCGGTGGTGAAGATTGATAGCAAAAATCTGCCTACCATCACTTTAGGTGGAAGCAGCAAAGTACGTGTTGGTGAATGGGTGATTGCGATTGGCTCACCATTCGGATTAGAAAACACCGTTACTGCAGGTATTGTTTCAGCGATTGCACGTGACACTGGCGATTATTTACCTTTGATTCAAACCGACGTTGCGGTTAATCCTGGTAACTCTGGTGGTCCACTGATTAACATGCGTGGTGAAGTCATTGGTATTAATTCTCAGATTTATAGTCGCTCTGGTGGCTATATGGGCATTTCATTTGCAGTGCCGATTGATGAAGCAATACGTGTTTCTGAACAATTGAAATCGATCGGTCGTGTCGTACGCGGTCGCATTGGTGTGCAAATTGGTGAAGTCACTAAAGAAGTGGCTGAGTCCTTGGGCTTGCCACGTGCAGCAGGTGCTTTGGTTGCTAGAGTGGAGCCAGGTAGCCCAGCTGAGAACGCGGGTGTGGAAGCGGGCGACATCATTACGCATTTCAATAGCGTAGGCATAGAAAAATCAGGCGACTTACCACGCTTGGTTGGTAACACTAAGCCTGGTTCACAATCCGTGATTAGTGTCTGGCGTAAGGGCTCGAAAAAAGACTTGAACGTTATTGTCGCTGAGTTAGAAGCAGAGGCTAAGGTTGTAAAGAAAGAAGAGAAAAAACCTAAGCAAGAACAAACTTTAAATGCATTAGGTTTAATCGTGACCGATCTTAGTGATGCACAAAAACGTGAATTGAAATTAGATGGTGGTGTGTTGATTGAAGTAGCAGATGGTCCTGCTAGCCGTGCTGGTTTGCAGCCTGGCGATGTGGTGGTCAGACTCAATAACACCGATATCAAAGATACGAAGCAGTTTAATGGACTGGTTGCTAAACTCGATACTAATAAGAATGCTTTATTGTTAGTGCGACGTGGCGATTCATCGCAGTTCATTCCTTTGCGTCCATCTAAACCTTAATTCGTGATTGTGAAATAAAGAAGTAAGATCAGGGCTGCTATGTGCAGCCCTGATTGTTTTAGATAGACTGCATTTTTTGAGAGCGTAGTGTGGTTCATTTCAATTTATATTCTCGGTCGTATTGTCATTTGTGCGACGACATGTTGGCGGCATTGGAAAATCTGCGCGCGGAATTTGATTTTTCTGTGGAAGTGATTGATGTTGATGCAGATGAA
>JAIXOW010000343.1 GCA_027486615.1 Oxalobacteraceae bacterium
CGCCAAACCGACGGGCACAAAACCGAAACAAACCAGGTGATGCACTTAGCCCTTTCTCTAAAAAGACAAAACCGATTACTTATTTTCCTGTTCTCATTATTGGTCATTTCACACCTTTTTCCCCTCACAATGGCATTTGAAAACTCGGATCAAATCATAATGTTTAATCAAGTCGGACAAATGGCATCCTCAATGGCTTATATTCACGCAGCAATTCCCCTTAACATTTCAACTTACCAGCACCACATGTCCCTTTTTGCAGATACTCTAAATAAAATTACTAACACACCAGCAACAACAAAACAACCCGTTATTAAATCAATTAAAGAAATGGCTCTGTTCGCGGCAAAACGTTTAAATAAATTGGCATCTAAATTACGCACTATCGACAATGTCCTTCCCAATGACGATTTTTCACACACTCTCAATAACAGACAAAAACGTTTTCTCGACATTCTTTTTCTTCCCTCCATTGAAGCTAGAACACATAGATTACGCAACGAATCGCTTGAGGGCGACCTTTTTGATAGCGATTGCAACCTTAAAAATTTAACCAGACCTCCCCCTCTTTATTTTACACCCGCAAAACCTCGTCAAGGCAAACTTTTCGGAATTATTCACGACATGATTAGGCAAGACCACAAAAAGCAAGAATTTATCAGACGTAACTACCTATGGGCATGTTACCTTAATAAAACTAAAAATGCTAACCCAAACCCTATTCCTCCACCTCCTTCCCACACAACTGAACTACCAACAATAGATTCCCCGGACTACATTGACTTCCATAGCTACATTACAAACACTTCAAAAACACACACAAAGAGACACACGGACGTATTACACACAGATACACACAGGCAAAAACGTCAAATTTTCGCTGCAATTGGCGCAATAGGTGGTGTACTTGGCACCATATTAGGCCTTTTTAATCAACACGAGATCCACAATATTGTCAATCACGTTTCACAACTGGAAACCAATCAAAATTTAATCATTAATGTAGCTCACAAAAACACTAAAGCAATTCAACATTTTGGTAACGAGTTAGATCACTTGGCTAACGTCGTTAACTCACTTATAGCATTTAACCCCTCCCTAGTTTACGCACGCCTGCAAGCACAATTAGACGACCTAGCCGACCACCTAACAACACTCCTAGACACTATACAACAGCTACAACACCAAAGACTCTCTATCCAACTTCTTGACATGGACCAATTAAATGAACTATACGCCCACTTACAAACCGCCGCCGCCAATAATAACTATAAACTTTTAATTCAAAATTCCCAAGATATCTTTCAACTCGATGTATCATATGTACGAAAAAACTCCGATGTATTAATCCTTGTTCATGTGCCCTGTCTAACTGATACCCATCTGCTAACGATCTATCGATATGCTAACTTACCTCTACCTGTCTCTACACTGCTTCAAAACCCCAACA
Organism: Oxalobacteraceae bacterium; assembly: GCA_027486615.1. Taxonomy (GTDB): domain Bacteria; phylum Pseudomonadota; class Gammaproteobacteria; order Burkholderiales; family Burkholderiaceae_D; genus Pernthalerella. Next base: position 1,451 of record JAIXOW010000343.1, read on the forward strand.
CAAACACCTCAAACTTGCAATTATTTACCCCCATCCACACCATCAACGATGTTCTCACCCAATTTTCTAACCCTGTCACTGCACCCTCCCAAGAAGCCCTTTACCTCCTGCCCGAAACCGACCTGATTGCAATCGGCCAAAACGATGGCAATACCCACAGGTATAAACTCCTCTCTTTCGCTGACCTCGCCGCTTGCATTCAACGCAACCACGTGTACCTCTGTGAGGGTCATCAGGTGCTACGCACCGACCTAGAGGGTTCCTGCCTCGGAGCAATTTATCTCCAATCCCAACGAGGGGTGAGAGAGAATTGTAAAGTAGAAAGGAAACCACTCAGAGAATCCGTGTTCCAGGTGTCCCCTACCGATCACATTGTAATTTCCCCGTACGCCCACACAACTCAAGTGACGTGTAAAAACGGCACACACTATCCGATCCGAATCCAAACCACATCCAGAATCCACATAGACCCCGGCTGTACACTAAAACTATTCAACCATACCCTCCGATCGGACGAGAGCCTCAGACTCAAACCCGAACCACTTCTTTGGACCTGGGCATTTAACCCACTAACCCTACCCTCGGAAACTATGGCACAAGCCAAACACTTAGATGATCACCTCAACCAGATTAAGACCCACATAGCCGCCCTTCAAAATGAAACTGTCAAAGATTCCGAATTTCCCACGCAAATTTCTGATACGTTAACCAGCTCTATTTCTACTTTCTCGGTTCTGTTTTGGACGATGTTTGGACTCAGCTTGCTGGGCCTGGCCTTCCTGACGTGCTGGTACTGTGGAGCCCGTAGGAACAGATACACGCGAGCGCAACTCCGACCCGATGAGTTGCCAACTTCTATCTCTCAAATCGCGGACCTGAACCTTCCGGACGCCGACGGCCGCCGTCGCTGAAGATTCGCCGGAATCATATAATCTGTACTAACCCCAATTCTTATAACTATTGTATTTGTGTACCATGTTACTAACACTGCTATTGAGCACTCGGACTCCATAAAGGGGGAGAGTGATATCGTAAATGATAGACTCAATAACTAAACTCGATCTATCTCTATTTTGTATGTAAACAATCTGTCTGTCTGGGCGAGGAAACTCGACTCAAACTGTGTATAAAGTGACGCCAAGCCAAACTGGCGTCAGAGATCAAAGACAAAATAAACATCAGTTGTTACACAGAATACAAAGCGTTCGGACCTTCACTAATTTACAATAGTGGTGGCAGCGCTTTTGAAACTTAAAAAGTTACTCGTGCAAACTTTAACAAGTTTCAAAGCATCGCAACTCATCGCCTTCGAAAGTATCGCTACCAAGAAGCACAATGGCAATCAATCAAGCATTAATGCAAGCAGATCTTGCCAAACTCCCAATATGGTCGGGAGATGCAAACAAGGACGGATACACCGTGGAACAATGGTGCAAAAGGGTCGACAAAGCCGCAGCCTCGGCAAACTGGGACGCCGGCAACACCATGTCATACGTTTACAACGCGCTCAGGGGAGACGCGCTTCGCTGGTATGAGTCCCTAAAACGGTTCAATATCAACGACGAAGACTGGCCCTCCGTAAGGGCCGAGATGTTGGACGCATATAGCCGAGTCCAAACGGCTAGAACTGCGGTCGTAAACCTCTCAGATCTCAAACAGGGCGCATCAGAATCCGTCACAAACTTCGGCTCGCGGGTCGCCAGGATCGTCGACGACCTGGAAGTCTTAATGCCCGCAGCGGCCAGAACTCCGGCAGGAGTTGCATGGGCCGATGAAATCACAGCACTCGCCGGATGGGGCGGGGTAGCTGCAGCTATCAAAACCACACAACTACAAAACGCCGCAAACCGGGTTATTTGGAACACATATAACCATCTGGGCGTTCAGCTGTTCATCTCTAATCTCAAACCGGTCTTCAGGGATGAAATGCTCAAAGCACCACCCACGGACCTCAGCACAGCAATCAAGCAGGCCCGGCAGCTCGAGAAAATCGTTCTCAAGCCGGAAAACACCTCGGCATCGGTCTCCGCAATCCAGCAAGAGGCCATGGGAGGACACGACGACGTGGACGCCGAGATCGCGGCACTGTCGGCTCAGTTTCAAGCCCTGCTCAAAAAGCGCAACGGCGCCAACGGCAAAGGAGGTAGAGGAGCTGCAAACGGTAACCGCGGGGGACGGGGAGGACGAGGACGCGGCGCTCCCAGAGGAGGGGGTGCTGCCAACGGCTCCGGCTCCTATAACGTGTGCAGGTATTGCAAGAAGCCAGGACACCTCCAAAAAGTTTGCAACTCCCGTATCAAAGCCGGAGCTCCCCAGGTGGACGCCGCCGGCAAGCCGTACACGTACGCACAAGAAATGGAGGAGGACGAGCAAGGAGCCGAGGGCACTGCCGCAGGAGGGGCCGCCA
>JAIXOW010000335.1 GCA_027486615.1 Oxalobacteraceae bacterium
AGCTCTCTTTTTTTGTTTAATCCCTCTCTACGCATCATCTCAATCCACCACAGAAGCAAATCTTCAAGTCACCGCAACCGTACAAGCAGCATGCCAAATTAGTACCGAACCACTAAATTTTGGTAATTATGATCCATTAAGTAACAACGATCTTAATGCACAAGGCGCCGTTGTAATGAATTGTGTTGCTGGAGTAGCGCCTAAAATTTACTTAGGTCGTGGAATAAATTTTAAAGATGGCGATCGCCAGATGTTAGGGGCAAATGGTGAATTACTAAAATATAAATTATTTCAACCTGATAGCACATTATCTGGACAAGGCTGTACGTCGAAAATCACAGAATGGAAAGATAGCGGAAATAACCGATTAATAACGACAGCCAGTACCATCACAGGTACGAGAAGATATGCTGTATGTGGAGTTATTCCTAAGAATCAATCACCGACTGAAGGTACATATTCAGATACGGTCGTAGCACGATTTGATTTTCTTCCATGAATAAAATTGTGATTATTCTTAAAAATATTTTAAAAAATTTAAAAAATAAATATTTTTATGAAATAAAAATGTTTAGCTATTTTTTGATTTTAATGAGCTTGCCCTACTTCAGTTGGGCAGGCTCTTTTTATATAGCACCTACTAAAGGTGAATTATCAGAAAACTCTAAATACATAGTTTTTGAAGTTAAAAATACTAGTGAAAATATTTCTAGCTTCCAAGTTCAAGCTATGTCGTGGGAAATTCAAAATGGAGAGGATGTAGTAAAGCCCACTAGAGATATTATCGCGAGTCCAGTAATAGTTAGTATTAAGCCTAATGTAAAACAAATAATTCGAGTGGGCTTAAATCGTAACTCAGATAAAGAAGAAGAATTATTTTATAAAATATTAATTAGTGAAATACCTAGTTTGAAGCGAGCAGAAGTAAAGGGTACACAGATTACTGTCGAGTTTTCAATACCTATTATCCTAAAAGCCATTGAAAAAACGAAAACAAATTTAAATTTGAAGTCTAAAATTTTATCCGATAGCACTATCAATCTAGAAATAGAAAATGAAGGAAAAAAACACGAAATAATTAATTCAATAACTTTTAATTATGTCGATGATCAAAGAAATGAAGTATTAAAAAAATATATTTATTTACGTCCCAAAGAAAAATACTTAATCAATTTACCAATGAATAATTTATTAAATAAAAAAGGCGTAATAAAAATAATATTAGAAACAGAAAATGGAAATATAGAAGCTGATGCTGATTTTTTTAGACAATAAATTTATAGTATGGATTTTATGTATTTATTGCTTAATTTTCTCTAAAAATTTATTTTCAGAAGAAATTAATTTACAGGTCGCAATGGTTGAATTGGAAAATAAAGTAAATGAAAAACTTATTCTTGCGTTGACTGTTAACAGTCAATTAATTAATTCTGGCGCTATCTTTATTAAAGGTGTAAATGAAAGTTTATTTATTTCTAAAAATGATTTAAGGAAATCTAGAATAAATTTAAATAATATAGATTTTATTAAATTTGATAATGAAGAATATACAGATATAGCAAATTTTAAAAATGTAAAATTTGAATTTAATGTTAACAATCAAGGGATACAGATTTTTTTTGATGAGAATTATTTTTTAAAAAATGAACTAACCAATAAAAATGAATCGCAATTTGATTTAATTAGAAACAATTCAGGTATTTTTTTAAATTACGATATTTACTCTGAGTTTTATAGCGCTAGAAATTCTCTATCAGGTTTATTTGAAATTGGCGGTGGAGTAAAACAAGGACTTTTGACCAGTAATCTGGCATATCTAGAGCGCGAAGAAAATAGGGAAATTATCAGACTAGATAGCACTTATAGGATAGATACACCTGAGAAAATGACGACATTACGATTAGGTGATGCCATTACTCAGCCTACTACAACCTTGGGACGTCCCGTAAGATTTGGTGGAATTCAATACGGGACTAATTTTCAACTACGACCAGGCTATCTAACCATACCATCCGCAACAATCAACGGCCAAGCAGGACTGCCATCTACAGTAGAACTCTTTATAAACAATGTATTGCAAAATAAAAGAGAGGTGCCACCCGGTCCATTTGCAATTAGCGGAATTCCACTATTGTCCGGTAATGGACAAGTACAAATGGTGGTAACCGATCTCACAGGTAGACAAACGGTTATAAATCAGCCTTTCTACTCTAGTCCAAGCTTATTAGCGCAAGGTCTCAGTAATTATTCCATTGAAATTGGTAAATTAAGAAATAATTTTGGATTAGAGAGTAATGATTATGGCAAAGAATTCATCGCATCTAGTTATCGATTAGGTGTACTCAATAATCTTACCGTTGAGGCATCTACACAATTACAACATAAAGACTTTATAGGACTGCAGGGAGCGGCTACAACTACATTTGTGGATATAGGATTAATTAGTATAGGTGCCTCTTATAGTAAAGTACCCATTGGTAATGGTTCGCAAAAGGTAGTGTTATTTGAGCGATGGATGGGAAAAATAGGAATGGGCTTTAGACAGGAGTGGTCTGACGAAACTTATAGACAACTTGGTATTGATGAGCGATTTAATGCAAAGAGCCTGCAAAGTTTAAATTTTTCATATTACATAGATAATATTGGTAGTCTTAGTATCAATGGAGTAAAGCAAACCTATATAGATTCAGTAACAAACAATATAGTCAGCTTAGCATTTGGTACGAGTAAAAAAAATTGGGGAAATTTCGTACTTTCTTTCTTCTCCTCAGCATCTGAAAATGGAATAAATTCAATTAAAAATAATAGCGCTAGTATTTCTTGGATATTACCTTTGGAGCATGGTCATACCACTAGCTTAATGCATATTAAAAATTTGAATAGTAATAATAGTGATCAAACTGTACTTCAATACAGTCGCAATATTTCAAAAAATACTGGTATGGGATATAGGCTGCAAACTGGAGTTAATGCACCTAATCAAATTTCATTAGAGGGTAGAAGCGATAAAGGTATTGTGCGACTAGAGGCCGCAGAATTGCAAGGGCAGAGTAGTGCACGATTAGGAATGTCTGGATCTATCGTTAAATTTAATGAAAACTACTTCATTTCACAGAGAGTCAATGATAGCTATGCAGTAGTGAGTACTAATGGCATAAAAAATGTAAGAGTCTATCTAGAAAATCAAGCATATACAAAGACTAATGATCAAGGTATCGCATTCATCCCAAGACTACGTTCATTTTCAAGAAATCACGTTAGCATTGAGCAATCAGACTTACCGTTTGATGTGGAAATTGCCAGCTTAATCATGCAAACTGTTCCTGCATGGAGAACAGGAATACTCATTAATTTTCCTATTAAAAAAATAAAGCCTGTTACTTTAAAGTTGATTAAAGAAAATGGTGAGCTAGTCTCAGCCGGATCATCATTAAAACTAAATGGTGTTGAATTAGAAAGCCTAGTTGGCTTTGATGGACTGGTGTACCTAAATAATTTACAAGAAACTAATCAATTAGAGGCTTACTTTAATACTGGTCAGTGTAAAACTGAACTTACAGTAAATAAAGCTGATGAGAATATACCCTATCTAGGCGAATTTATTTGTAAAAGTTTTAAACATTAATAAATTTTAAAAGTTTATATGATTAAAAAAATTCTTATCGCTTTAAAACTCTTATTTATAGGAATTACAATCAGTAATAGTGCTACTGCACTGGATTGTGACTTTACAAATCTAATAGGGGGGAATATACCGTTAAATTTTGGTATTTATAATCCATTAGAGAATAATGCATTACAGATCTCTACGGATATAAATTTTGAATGCGGACCTGATATCTTTTTTGTGACACCTTATACGATTGAACTAGTCATCACTGGAGGAAATTTTCAAAATGGAAATAGAGTTATTCTCGGTCCAGCAGGAAATAATTTACCATTTATTTTAGCTACTGATCAGCAATGCTTGAATGAGATAAAAAATAATGCTGTGATTTTTAATCGTGTTGATCAATTTCCTAGAAAAAGAACTTATAGATTTACAATATTCGGTTGTGTTTTTCCGGGACAGTTTGTTTCTGTTGGACAATATCAGACTAATCTAAGATCGATAATCAGGACTAGGAGAGGACGATAAATCTTTAAGAAAATTATTTTTACTAATATTTATATGGCTATCGACAGAAATGAGATAGCCATTTTTCATTTTGATTTGAATATTTAATTAATTAGGAACTTTATGTTGTTTTTTATTACTTAACGCAAAACAAGTCATTTGATTGGGGAAAACTTTATGTCTATTAACCTTCAAAAATTCCAAATAATGATGGAGGAGGTTGGTCCTGAAGTCAGCGATATTGAGACAGTCATACAAAACGAAGATAGGGATTGGGCAATCCAATTCGAAGATCAAACAATAGTTACTTTTGAGTGGGCCGAAAATCCAGATAAGGTTGTATTAAGCACTATTCTTGGTAAGCCATCACAAAAAAATCAGCTTTCAGTTTATGAGACCTTGCTTTGCTATAACTTACTTTGGCGCGATACCGGTGGAGTGAAGATGGCATTAGGTGGTCCAGAGGGTGATATTCTACTTATATATGAGATGTACATGCAAGAAACTAATCTCAATGAATTTAAAACTGTGCTTCTGAATTTTTTAAATATTGCCAAAGTCTGGGAAGTATTTATTCAATCTGAAGATAATTCTTTGAATGAAACTGTAAATGATTCATTAGATATTCTTAACTATAGTGCTTAGTTATATCAAACATCTGAAAGGCGAGAAATGAGCTTTCAACCAATAAATAGTTCGGCTTTTAATCCTTTAAACCTTGAGATCAATAAGATGGAATCCAGTAAAGAAATTAATGTTTTAAGAATTTTATATGGCGATAAATCTAATGCTGAAGGATTGAAGTCAACTTTGATGTTAACTAAGAATTTGGCCTCTAGTGCTTCTAAACATTCTGCAAATCAAAAATTAACTCAAGATTGAATAACATGAATACAGTTAACGATAAAATCCAAGATCTTATTTCGCAAATCGGTCCAGTTTTCCCAGATATCGATGCAATCATACAAACTGAAAATCCTAGTTGGGCAATACAATTTGTTGATGAGTTGGTGGTGATGATAGAGCAGCTTGAGCATCCAGATCGTATGGTATTTTCTTCTGAGATAGGCGCCGTTACCGACGATCAAGAGCTACCAGTTTATGAGGCTTTACTTTGCTATAACTTGCTTTGGAAAGATACTGGAGGGGTAAAAATAGGCTTAGCCGGTCCTAAGGGAATCTTGATTGTTACCACTGAATTGCTATTAGATGGTTTAACCTTAATGTCATTCCAAGAGGCGCTTACCAATTTCACCAACATTTCTAGATCATTAGGTAAATACGTTATTCGAGATAAAAAGAATCCTTCCTCCCTACCCAACGTGAATACCCATAGTTTGCATTTACAAGCATAATCATAAAGGCGGGTAGTAGTCAGAGAGTCTTCAATTCTTGAGAGTCTGTTTCTTATAAATGGATGTTGAATCCCGATACTTAGTTTTACATAATACAAATTATGCGTCAATAATCTAAGTATTCTTAAAGTTTAAATAGCTCTATTTAGATTTATTGAGAAACCATAAAACAGAGTCAGAAAGTCTAAAAAACTAATTAAAAAACTGGTTA
>JAIXOW010000107.1 GCA_027486615.1 Oxalobacteraceae bacterium
TAACAACGAAAAATAATTACGCACCTAAAAACGAAAAAGTTTACCTGTCCTCGACGTAGCGTTGTGGTGTATGGGGACTGGGCCTAGGCCTTCCCTCTGGTTATGGGTCTGGCGAGAGCGTGCTTGTTCCACTTTCTTCATCTTCCAGGCCCTCTAAGGCCTATTTAAAAGAAAGAATTCCTTCTCTATGCGTTTATTCTTAGTTGGAACCTTCACTAAAAAAGGTTTTCCTCCGAGATGTGAATAAAAATTGGTGAAAATCAAACATTAGTGATAAAAGAAAATAAGAATAAAGCACTCTCTCGCGTCAACAAGGTAAAAAACTTCTTAAAATTATTGCGGTAAACAAACAACGAAAAAGGTTTCGCGGAACATTTCTAAAAACCAAAATCACTAAACCTTTCTACAACGTATGATAAACATTGCTTAAAGAAATGCTAATGTGGATTTTTTAGATGGCATTGTCAAAACCTTTACTTATCTTTGCGGATTTAGAAACCGAAAGTCTAAAAGCCAGTCTTTTATTACAAATTGCGGCAGTAACAGAGAATAACGAAAAATTTTCTGTTTACATTAATCCACAAGAAGCACTCTCTAAGCAATGTCTCCAAATAACAGGGCTTTATTATCATAATGGCCAGCTTTACAGAAACGGTCGTTTACTTTGCTCAATAACAATCACTCATGCTTTAAGATTGTTTAAAAAATGGTTGAATTCATTCGAAAGACCTGTCCACCTTGTTTTTCATAATGCCTTTTCTTTTGACATGAAAATTTTATTAAAACACTTTGTAAGGCAAAACATCTCTTTCCCTCCTTGTGTAGTTGGTGTTCATGATACCTTGCCTTCATTCAGAAAACACATTAAAATAACTGAAATATCTGGATTCAAATTAGGTTTATTGGCCGAATACATCAAGGTCCCTTTGATTGATGCTCACAATGCAGAAGATGATGCTTTATGTTTGAAAAACATTTGTGAAACTTTCACAAAAGAAAAAGGACTCTCTCTCAACGAGTTTCTTGACACTTACACCAAACACCCTTCTGATTTTCTAAAAAAGTTAACCAACCCTTGAAAATGGCTCTTTCCCGACCAATCATACCCTTTGATGTCCTCATTTGGACTAGTAGCCATGGCACTTCCTTTCACCATTTCCCTGTTAACCTTGGGAAAGCTTTCAACGACTGCAAACATGAACACAAAAATTTAATTAAGGCACCCTTTGTCAATGCTGTACCTGGCCGCTGCATGAAGCCAGGGTTCTTTCTTGAAGTAAAAACAGACCTTGAAAGATTCGACCCAAAGGCAAGACGAATGAACATCATTCTCATGGGCGACAATGATGTGCGCTGTATGGCTTTCCCTGGTAGTTATCGTGTTGTCAAGCAAGGTGGCAGGCTTATTAAACTTCATGAAAACACCCCCCATGCCCTGATCATGTGTGGTTTGCTTCCTTCACCAGCAACACATAATATTACGTCAAAACTTTTTGACATCACTAGCCGTAATCTGAAAGATCTTTGTGAAGAATCTCACACCACACCTGCAGGGCAGTTCATTAGCTATCTTAAACTGTCACACCTCTTCAATGACCCCGATGGTTTGATTGATTATCAAAAATATTTCGAAGAGGATGCGGTTCACTTGAACCCCACAGGAGCTTACAGATTGGCACAGTATCTGATTACATATGCAATTGACTTTGCAGAAAGCTGCCAAATTCCCTACGGGGAAGAATACGCAGACCTAGAACAAAACTTTATGAACCCCCAACCTGGGCCTTCAAGTGAATCACCTCCTCTTCCAAAAGGTTGGAGTTATTAACTCTAACAAATGCAAACAATTTAAGGTAGCCTCTCTTTACAAAAAACAATGACTACTCCTGACGAGAATTTTGGCATCAAAGAAGATTCTATCCTTGGCATCGACTCAACCACCTCATCCACTCCTTCATCTACTCCTTCACTTACCCTCGAAGATTTTTCATCCGAAGAACTTGATGAATCACCCTCCCCTGTTCCCCCTGATCTTCCACTCCCGCCTGAAATTGACACGAAGAAAAAGCCTCCCTGGAGCCGACAGTTGATTCGTTTATTTTTTAATGAACACCCCGTCACCAAGGAAATAGAGGATATGGAGGCCCTTCTTTACATCCATGAAGATTTCCTTCCATCTTACGGTTATCTTGATCACAAGCCCGAATCATTCCAATCCCTTCTTAGAATTAAAAATTTAATTCTACAGATCCCCCTGTCACTCTCTGCCTCCTGGTCCCATTACCAGCAATCAGAGCCCGGTCCATCACCGGAAAATCTGTCAAAACCCTTTGAGCAAATATTGACAAGTCTTTGTCAAACCATTCCTTCATTTCACCCCACCTCGCCCCATCTTCAAGACAGGCAAAAGAAAGAACAAAAAGAGAAAACTCATCTTATCCATCTTTCCGAGGACGAAGCCAAAAAAGAAAGCCCTCTTTTTCAACCCATTAGCCTAACACTCATCATCGAGAAATGGATTCACCAACTTACCTCCACAGAAAAAGCATTCATGGATGGGGATTTCAACAACATCAGGCTTGAAGTCTCCAAAACATTTCTTATGGCTGATGGAATACTAGAAATCATAATCATCCTCCTTCGAGTGATTCATCCCCTGGTCCTAAATGAAATCAATTTTCAAAACAAAGAAGCAATGAAAACACTACATCAGGGTTTAAAAATAGAAACCAAAAAAGATGGAGATTCTCTACTCCAATCATTTAAAGAAGCTTTCCCTTTCCTTGCCTTTAAAGACCCTGAGGGACCCACCGGAGACTTCTGGATAAATCCATCTCAAATATGGAAAGAATGGGTGAAAATCAATAGTATTACCACCAAAACAGGAATGAAGAAAGAATTGGCCTTGTACGAGGGGTTGCTCAGAGATGATTGGGAGGTTTTTAGCGAAGAGCATACA
>JAIXOW010000138.1 GCA_027486615.1 Oxalobacteraceae bacterium
CAGTGAGTAAGTAGGGCGCAATGTATTGCGCCGTATGGAAAAGTAAAAATGAGTCTAAATGACCTACTCAAGTAGTAAAGACGCAACAGCATTCATCAGACACGAATTAAGAAATAACTCTGCAATTTAAAGATAAATCCAAGCAGCTTCATATGAGTGATAGCTAAGTCTTAGCTTTAGTTTTAGCCTCATTTAAAACTACACGCATAGTACAGCCAAAAATTAATACATCTAAACATACACAGAGAACCTATTTCCACAACAAGCTTCCTCTATTTCAGAACAAGTAACGTGCAATGAATTGCAACGTTTAAATCTCTACTCCATACGGCGCAATGCATTGCGCCCTACTAATTAGAAGCGCATTAAAAAAAATCTACAAGAATCATGCAAATAAAAAAGTGTTGTTTTTTTTCAAAAACAACATAGTGCATCGGGAAACTGGATTTCCTTCTCCATATTTGATTAGATAGATCGCTGATCGGACATTGACCGACCATCTGACTTTTACCTCAATCTTCAATATGGAGCGAACATGACCACAACTGTAAATACGATTAATGGCAATGAAGGTAACAACCGCTTAACAGGTGGTTCAAGAAGTGATGTCATCAACGGCAATGGTGGCAACGATAGACTTAATGGTGGATCAGGTGACGACACCCTGAATGGTGGAGCAGGTAAGGATGAACTCAATGGCGGTTCAGGTAATGATGTGTTAGATGGTGGTAGTGGCAGTGATGAACTCGAAGGTGGTTCAGGCAATGACCGTTTCATCTACACCCTCGCAGAGAATAATGTCAAAGGTACCTATGATGAATACGATGGTGGTTCAGGCACTGACACACTAGAACTGCGCTTTACTCGTGCTGAGTGGATGAATGAAGATAATCAAAAAATGCTGCAGAGTTATTTGAAATGGGCAAGTAAATCTGGCAGTGGTTGCAAATGGGATGATGACTTCACCTTTAAATTTGGTAATGCAAGATTAGAAATAGAAGATATAGAAAAACTGGTTGTGAAAGTGGATGAAACGACAATTGAGAATGTAGAGAAAAATACAGTTATTGCAGTTATAGACAGGATTGAGATCACAGAAGACAACACTGGAAAAGAAATTGATGTCTTAGCCAATGATAAGGTGAATTATTTAGTTAAAGATTTAAAATTAGAAAGAGCGCCACTTTTAGGGACAGTCACTCTTATAAAGCCGACGCTTCAAAATGGAAGTATTGATGAAAATGCCAATAATTGGTATTTCAAATATTCACCTGATAATGCTTATCAGTATTTAAAAGAAGGCGAACCTGAAACTGAAAGCTTTACTTACAAAATCACTGATGCGAAAGGTGCTAGTGCGACTGGTACAGTGAATATCAACATTACGGGTGTGAATGACAAGGCAGAGATTACATTTACAACACCAGATCCATTAATAGAAGATAGTAATTTTGATCCTGAAACTATAGCAGTAAGATCAAGTAGTGAGGTAAATAAACTTATAATTAATGGAACAATCTATATAGCAGATATTGATAAATCAGAATCCGAACTATTAAGAATCGACCCATTTATAAATAACTTAGGTCAAATTATAAGCGAATCTCTAACTCAGTTAGATCCGATATCGGGTGAATTCATTAGATCTGATGTTAGATATTTTTATACTATTGAAAATAGTAAGGTGCAATTCTTAGGTGAAGGTAAAACACATATAGATTCTTTTTATGTACGGTCCAAAGACGGAACCAGTGAAACAATCAGCTTTACGACAACGGGTGTAAATGATGTTGCAGAGATTGCAGGGGAGGTAATAGGCACAGTTACAGAAAGTGGTAGCAATAATGATACTAGCTTATCAACTACGACTGGAGAACTTACTATCAACGATATTGATAATTTTGAGAGTTCTTTCAAGGCAGAAGAAAATAAGACTACTACTTACGGTAAATTCTCTATTACATCTGAAGGTGTATGGACTTATGAGCTAGACAACGAAAATGATGCATTCAAGACATTAAATTCAAATAGTGAAGCTTTAAAAGATACCTTCACGATTAAGTCAATCGATGAGACACCCCAAACGATCACCATCACCATCCAAGGTGCAAATGATGTTTTGAACAGTGCGCCTGTAGTTAAAGAATTAGGCCAAGGCGATAATAAATATGCAGGTAGTGCGAATGTGAGAGAGCTGATTAACTTAGATCACTTCAAATCTACTCCTGCAATCAATACTGATATCAAATTCAAAGCAAAATATGATTTTGATCATGTACGCACAGGCCAATTTTCTCTTAGTGATTCGAATCTTACTGATACATTCACTATAACAAGCAAAGCGGCTGGCCTAGAAGGAAATTTAGGTAAACTTACTTTCGATTATACAAACGCGAAAAATTTAAGCGGCAATATTATTGATGGTGAATATATTGTTAAATGGACTTATACCGTTAAAGACAGTGACCTTGATTCTTTGAATACATCAGCTTCTGGAAGTTCTAGCAAAGATGATGATTTCATAGTAACTATTAATGATGGCACTACAACAATAGATACTAAAATCATGCTGAATTTATTTGGGCGGGATGAAGTTAAGTTTGTTGATGGGCTTAATAATGGAAATAATGTTTATGAGGGTACAGACGGGCCTGACAATCCACCTACTTCTGGGAATGATGTGCTGTACTTAGGAAATGGCAATGATTATTTAATAAGCAATAATTATTCTATTCAAGTGGCATATGGTGATAATGGTATTGATTATTTTTATATCAATAGTCTAAATACTGTTCTTTTTGCTGGAGACAGTGATGATATTTTAACTACTGATTCCATTTTTTCAAATGGATTACTTTTCGGTGGAAATGGTAACGACAAATTTATAGATCTCGGTGGCACCGGTTCCGAAAGAAAAACATATGCGTGGGGAGGTGCAGGTAGTGACTATTTTGAAATTAGCAACAAAATACCATTATATTTTAATTGGATAATGGATTTTGATGGGCGCAATCCTGATATTGGCGGAGATAAAATCAATTTCTTTTTAGGTCGAACTGATTTTAATTGGGTAATGTCTGGAACGAATTTAGAAAAAAAATCTGCTGATGCCAAACATCCATTCTTAAGTGAAGGAGCAGAATATTATGATTTACAAATTAATACTAATCCTGATTTGAATAATCCAACCTGGTTTTCTGTATTAAATTTAGTTGGTGTTGATGGTACTGAGATTACTTTACAAGGTTTAATTGATAATAAAAATTTAATCTAATTTCAATAATAGGTAGTAGCTTTACGAAAATTATACGGCGCAATGTATTGCGCCGTATGGAAAAGTAAAAATGAGTCATAAAAAACCCCGCTTAGCTAAAGCGGGGTTTTTATTTTTTAACGTAAATCATTTACTGACAGTTTCAAATAGCATGACTCCGTAGGGTCGATTAGCGTAGCGTAATCGATGCTACCACACCCCACTTTCAGTGAGTAAGTAGGGCGCAATGTATTGCGCCGTATGGAAAAGTAAAAATGAGTCTAAATGACCTACTCAAGTAGTAAAGACGCAACAGCATTCATCAGCCCAGAAATTAGAAATAATCCTGCAATTTCCAGATAAATCCAAGCAGCTTCATATGAGTGATAGCTTAGCTTTAGAACTAGCTGTAGCCTTAGCTATAACTGCACGCATAGTACAGCCAAAAATAAACACATCTAAACATACATAGAGTATCTATTTCTACAACAAGCTTTCTCTATTTCAGAACAAGTAACGTGCAATGAATTGCAACGTTTAAATCTCTACTCCATACGGCGCAATGCATTGCGCCCTACTGAATAGAAGCGCATTAAAAAAGAACTCACCAAGAATCATGTGAATAAAAAAGTGTTGTTTTTTTTCAAAAACAACATAGTACATCGCGAAACTGGATTTCCTTCTCCATATTTGATTAGATAGATCGCTGATCGGACATTCATTGTCTATCGGACCTTTATCTCAATCTTCAACATGGAGC
>JAIXOW010000408.1 GCA_027486615.1 Oxalobacteraceae bacterium
CTGCCTGAACGGCGAATGGTCCAGAGTTCCGCAATGGTTCGATGCAATTGTAGTCAGATAGCGCGCGTCAGCGGGGCTCTTTCAGACGGGAATCGAACCCGGGTCCACACCCACCACCAAAGTTAAAAAAAGCCACTTATAGTGGCTTTTTTTAACTTTGATCGAAGCCCGTGATAATTGAATCAGCGGGACGCGGGGTGAGCAGGGAATTCATGCCGCATGCGGCATGCCTGCGAACGGATTCGCGCTTGCAAGCGCGAAGACCGGGAGATTTCCGCACCCTCAAAGCCACTTTTAGTGGCTTTTTAAGCGAGCAAAGGCTTACGAGCCGATTCACGCCCTCCTCCACCGAGCTAAATTTGACTTTCATCTTACTTAATTGGCATACTATGCCAATTAAGTTTAAGAGAGCTCAGTATGCCAACACGCAATGTTGTACTCACCGATCATCAAACCTCACTGGTCGAGCAACTAGTAGCCAGCGGTCGCTATCAAAATGCTAGTGAGGTGCTTCGCGAGGGTCTTCGCCTAGTCGAACAACGCGAAACTGAAAATGCTTATCGTCTTGAAGCGCTTCGGTCGGCCGTGCAGGTTGGTATCGATGACATCGCAACCGGAAAATTCAAAACTTTTGAAAATAAAGAGTCACTACGAGCTCATCTGAAATCTATCACTGATGAAGCAATTAATCCTAGATGAGCTTGACATGGCATATTCGTCTTGCTGATCAGGCCAAACAAGATTTACTTGAAATCAGCAAATGGACGGCTAAGAATTTCGGTATACAACAAGCAGAACATTACGCCGAAACTATCACACTCGCGATTGAGGCCTTGCATGATGGGCCAGAAATTTTAGTAGCTACGTTACGGGACGATATTGCAGAAGGAATTCATACCTTACATGTGGCACGGCAAGGTCGAAAAGGCCGCCATTTCGTGGTCTTCTCAGTTTCTGAAGGACACATCATCAATGTACTTCGATTACTTCATGACAGCATGGATCTCGCCAAACATCTTCCCGAAGACAACAAATAACAAAATTAGTCCTGCTCTTCACAATTAATCGCTGAAGATGGTTTACGGTTACACCAACTATCACTCGCAGACTGTCTTTCATTACACTTATAGATTTTAATGATGTGTCATCCAAGCTTATTTATTGATAAATCGATGCCATCACAATTACCAATAATTGAGTTTGAAACCAAGCGCTTAATCTGTCGCCAATGGCGACCAAGCGACTTCCCATCTTTTGCTCGGATTAATACAGATCCAAAAGTAATGGAGTTTTTCCCTAAACTATTATCAACTTTAGAAAGCAACGCTCTAGCAGAGTCATTTAAAGATTTTATCGAGCTATACGGCTTTGGATTATGGGCAGTAGAATTAAAAGAGTCGAATGAATTTATTGGATTTGTAGGACTATCTATACCAACTATAATTTTTCCCTTCTCACCCTGCGTTGAAATCGCTTGGCGAATCGGAAGTCTCTACTGGGGACAGGGCTATGCAACTGAAGCCTCAAGAAAAGCATTGCGAATAGGATTTGAATTGTTGGAATTAAGTGAGATAGTTTCATTCACAGCTATAAACAACCTGCGCTCTCGCAGTGTGATGAAAAAATTAGGTATGCAAGAGGATCGCCTGACCTTTGAGCATCTATCTCTACCAATTGGTCACGCTTTACGGGAACATTGTTTATATCGACTACAGCATGATCAATGGGATAAAGTAATTTAATTCAATCTTTTTTACTCTTGTGAAGAATCAAGAGTTTGTGTACCTGAGCTCTGTGCAGAATTAGTATCTACACCCACTTCAGGAAAACACATACGACTGCCATCCCATTTTTGACCACACCAACAACTGCCCTCATCATTGATGATGCAGGTGCCACTTCCACAGCAACGTTCGTCTTCCATGATACTCTCCACTATTATCTCATTAATTAAATGCAAACTATCTCTATGACTAAAAATCGCGCCATACAAATTAGAAATAAAATGGCAAAAAGTTATCTCATATTTGCAGCAGTATTTATCGTTTTTTTCGGCAGCATCACACTGTTAGCTTTATTCATCGCACGATTAAGTTTGTAATAAGTTCAAACAATACTAGGCTACTAAAAAAATTTACGCTGAATGAATAAGCATCAAGGTGTGAGCCACTCCCATGACTCAGTTAGTATTCGTGCTCGCCTATGTCCATCACGCCCTAACTCAAGCCAGTCCATCTCAGTAACCGCAGCAATCAATAATGTGAAATAATTTTTATGTGAGGTCGTCATGGTTGTATTGACAGTCTCGCGTCTTACTGTTCCCGGAGCGTCTTGTCCCAAGTAGTCATTCGCTGTAGCTGACTGACTGACGCGCTGCCACCGCTGCTCAACTTCTAAACCACTTGTACTCGCTGTAATATTGACCCGTACTCGAAGCTGCCAATTTAAACGACTACTCCAAAAAAAAAACAAACCAGCCTGCTGCTTCATAATTTCAGGCACTTTAGAACTTCTCTCATCGGTATATATGACCAAATTTCTTTGAACTACATCAACCTCACGCAGCACAACCGTGCGCGCATTAACCAATCCATTGTCTGATGAAGTTGCCAACACCGGAGTTCGCCATGTATGGTGGCGATCCTGAGTAGCTCGCACTAGCTCTTTCCAGATTTGATTGCGAATTTCCTGAGGAGTGTGCAAGTGATTTTTCATTATTCACTACCACTGAAGTTGAATAGGCACTTTATAAAAAAGCTGACACATGAACTAAATTATCGCTAGGGCTGTTAGTTAAATCATCTCAGTCATGATTTGAAAGTTGTAAAACCAAAGTCAACACGCATAACTGGTAAGTCAACTACGATAAAAAATTTTAATGCCTATCCAAACGTGAAGCCCATCTTTGTAGCACAGGCCGCCAACGTAAGAAAAACTTATAAGTCCATTCCATCACCCAAACCGCTCCTGGCAGACGACCAACAAAGGCAAGCCAGCGCCACCCAGGCAAGATAGACCACAATGCTAGAAAAGCTTGCGCTCCACTAAGAAGTTCACCATTTCGACGTTGTACATGAAATCGAGCTAATAATTGTTCTCGCGTAGCCCCAACTGGTAAAGCACAAGCTACATTGCTTACATCAGCAAAGCATATCGACGATTCAGGCTGTAGCGGTTGCAGATCGCGGTAAACATTAATTTCACGTCTGCATAGCGGGCATGCACCATCATATAAAACGGTGAGCGCTGGAGCGTTATGTTGAGATTCTTTCATTACTGGTTTTACCATCTTGGTTTTTTAAATAATCTGCTTGATAAAAAAAATAGCAGCATACTTTTGGCATTACATACATATCGCAGCATCATTAATTAGTCACAACTCCTGCAACGAGTCTGGTATTTAAATATGACGACATATAGCGACCGCACCGCGTGATCCTGCACCTACCAAAGTACACCACAGACGTAATACAAAGCCGTATTTGTCAGTGCCGTGTGCTTGAGCTGCTTCTTCACGGTGTTTGACTTCATCGGCCTGACATTTCAATAAAGTTAGGCGTAATGTATTCAACTCAGGCTGTGAAACTAATGCTCTTACTTGCTCTTCATAATGAAGATCAACAAAGGTTTCTACTGCTTCAATCGTGGCATACACTGCCTTAGACCCAAACTGCGCGGGCAAAGCACCAGTGACAAAACCTGCTAGCCGCCACAAAGGCAGCAATAAGCTAAAGTGATTTTTAGGCAGCCAGGTTTAAATCTGCGTCAGATGACTACGTTCAGTAGATAAGTGGTGCTGTGCGAATGCGCGCAACGTAGGATCACGCGTAATGAACAGCACACCCAAGTAAATGCATACGGCTCCCACCTCACCAGCATGGTCGGTACGCAGATCAGCCAACACCTGATTTGGAAGTTGATCGCCAGGAGCAAGCAGCGCTATACAGGAATCAACATTCGAGACTAGGCCAACACGCGATATCGATGTGTTGGCCGACTCATTCAACATTAAGCTTTTTTAGCCCAAGCACTGCACCACGCTTTACCAGCAACCTGCTTACCGGCGAACAATGGGCATGCCCCAGCGGCATCGCTAGGTTTGCCTTGATACAAAGCACAATTGCTACAAACTTGTCCGGCTGCATATTGTGGATATTTTTTCTTGTCAGCCTTGGTTGCATCAGCAACATAACCTAGGGCTACAGCTTGAGCGTCTTTTTCATCAAGCTTACTTTGTCCATAGGCTGCGCTAGATAACAGGGAACCACCAGCAGCAAGGGTCATCAGGAAAGTGCGTCGTGTTGTGTTCATAAGAACTCCATTAAAAAATAAACTGAGGTAAGTGGGAAAGCATCTTCAAGATTTTTTATCTTAAGGACTGCATAACTGTTAGTACAAAGACAATCTAAAAACCCATGCTGTTTAAACAAAGAGTCAATATTCAGATTACCTATAAAAATCTAAATTTTTTAGCCGAATTGCTGTTGCATCATTATTATAGTACAAAGCAATTCATTATTAACTCATTCTAGAAAATATCAAGAATATCTGCCATAATTTAACTCATTGTTAACTCATATCTTCTTGAATGATCAACACAGAGCACCGCCGTGAAGCTTCCGATCTCGCCAATTCCACACAGCCAAGCTACAGAAGTGGCGCAGTAGCTCGAATGGCGGGTATGCCTGTAGCCACTTTGCGAATTTGGCAGCAGCGCTACCAAGCAGTTCAACCCATCGCTTCTGCCTCTGGACATAGGCTTTATTCTGTCGCCGATATCGAGCGCGTCACAGTTCTGCGCAGACTTACCGAAATGGGATATGCGATTGGCTTACTCGCTCCGTTAGACACCAGACAATTACTGGAGATGATGAATGCTTCAAAATTAACTAGATCAGCGATTGATAGTGACAAGCCGCAAAAACAAACAACGATAAGCATCGTTGTCGTTGGTCAGGCCTTAGCACGCCGCTTAAAGCGTAAAAATTTTCAAACGCCTAGTGGATTAACACTTAAGTGGGTGGGTGTCTTTGATTCGCTAGCAGAATCAACTAAAGCCGCCCTAGGTTCGACCATGCCCAGTGTGGACTTACTACTTATGCATACAGCCAGTTTACAGCCAGGCGCTCTACAAGAATTACGTATTGCGCAAGAAGCTTGGCGAGCACATTCAACTGCGGTGGTTTGCGCTTATTCCAACACTGCCGCACGTGCGGAGTTTATTCATTCAAACACACCCTTATTGCAAGAACCCACTGATGATGAGTCACTATCGCAGTGGCTTACTGAGTTAGAAATAACTTCTACTATTGAAGATAAACACCACACTAACAATAAACTAGATAACCGGAGTGTAGTTGAACTCACAGAAAAAGAAGTATCAGCCCCTAAATTCTCCGATGATACATTGACAGCCTTTGCGGGTATGTCTTCAACAATCGCTTGTGAGTGTCCTAGTCATTTAGCTAAGTTACTCATGCAAATTTCTCACTTTGAAACTTACAGTAGTGACTGTAATAACCGGAATGCGGACGACGCTCAACTTCATGCTTATTTGCAGAAGATATCAGGAGTAGCACGTATGCTGTTCGAAACAGCTTTGGAGCATGTAGCTACAGCAGAAGGCTTGCCGCTTCCTTTCCACAATTCCGACAATATTTAAATACTGCGATGGTGATGCTGTTAGCTGACGCACTCTTTTATTGAATTTTTTTAATGCTATTTCACAACGAAATTCCTTAAATGCCATTACAGATCTTGACGACCTCAGTCATCTTGATGAACTCGTCGTTGATAAACGTTTAGCTCAACGCGCTTCTGCCAAAAAAAATAGGCGTAATCGTCACTATGAAAAACAATTCATTCGCCACAGCCTCGTACATCACTTACATTCAAATCGAAAAGATACGAATGAGCTGTTGATATCGGATGAAATAGATTTGTAGCCCGAAATTTGATACCAGTTTATTCACTATGAATAGTCATTCCATCGCCCTCTTTCTCAATCTCGCTAAATGGCCTATCGCATTGTTGTTTGCTGGTTTTCTTCCAGCTGCTGCATTGACCTTTTATGATCTGGCGTTGCTTAGCCCTACTTACATAGAATTCTTTACGCAATTTATCGCAGGTCTGTTTACTTATTTATTTGTTTGGCTAACTATGCTTCGCCACTCACGCTTCACTTTTCTTAGCACGCTAGAACATGAGATTACACATTGTATTTTTGCTTGGTTAACTTTAAATAAAATAACAGGCTTGCGAGCGACTTTGCGCGACGGTGGCCGTATGACGTTTACTGGCGCATCGAATTGGCTTATCTCTACTGCACCCTATTTTTTTCCTACAGTCACAGTCCTCTTACTCGTAGCATTTGTTTTTATTGATAGCAGTTGGAAAGCTGTGATGTTCGGATTAATTGGTGTCTCGATTGCGTATCATGTGACCTCAACGTGGGCCGAAACGCATCATGCTCAAACTGATTTAAAAGAAAGTGGTTTTGTGTTTTGTTTACTGTTTTTACCCACTGCGAATTTCATGTGTTACACCTTGATTCTCTCGTACATGGAATCCGGCTTTAAAGGCTTAGGTTTAGTTTTGCACTCATTATGGATGCATCATTACAACCCTATTGTTTTATTAGCTGCATATTAAGTATCCATCTTTAAAATCTTATATCTACTTTGCACAGATCAAACGTAATTGATTATCAGAGTCATCAATCATGGCTAGCATGCAGCGCAATGCATTGCGTCCCACCTAAAACTCATTGAAATCGTAGGGATGATTAGCTCAGCATAATCGTCCGTGTAATTTTGAGATTCGTACGAATACGCTGCGCTATTCGTACCTACGCAAACTATGTGGTTGATTTTAGTTATACACTGTTATTGATGATAGTTTTCATAAGGCGCAATGCATTGCGCCCTACTATCCTTGAACTAGAAGTGATTTTGTAGGGGCGATTAGCGTAGCGTAATCGTCCGTGTGATTTTGAGATTCGTACGAATACGCTACGCTATTCGTACCTACGCAAACTGTGTAATTGAAGCTCAAAACAAAAAGGCCCTTAAAGGGCCTTTTGCTTAACCATCACAACAGCGATTAATTTTTTTGTACTGTTTCTAAAAACTTGATAATCGCTTTGATTTCATCATCAGGGATCACACCGCCCCATATTGGCATACCCAAATCTGAACGACCTTTAACGATGGTAGTGTAAGCCACTTCACGCCATGTTTCTTTGTAGCGCATCGACAGTTTTCTTAAGTCACGTTCTGATTGTGGACTAGCACCATTCTGACCATGGCAGTGTGAGCATTTGCTGTTAAAGCTTGCTTTAGCATCGATAGGCTCACTCACTTTAATCATGTTGGCGCTTAAATCAGCTTGCTGTGCAACTGCGTGCTTAGGTAATGCAGGTGCAGCATGCTGCACTGGTGCTTGCATAACTCCTACTGCAATACTACCTGACACGGTTGACCATGAACCCTTAGCCTCAAGCGCAATCGGTGCAGCTTGTGGGAAACCATACTTAGATTGCAGCTGTTTAATTTCTGGCTCTAAGTCAGTCAACGCCTGATTAATTTTATCTTTTAATTCAGGCTTATTTTTAGAAACTGCAACAGCCACTTGACCATTCAGTCCCTGACCTGACACTGGCGTTACTTTCCAGCGTCCTTGAAATTTTTTCTGGTTATCAAAACCAGCACTAGGACCCCACAAAATTCCGGCATCCACTTCACCTGCCGCTAAGGCTGCGAAGATTTCATCTTGATTCAAATAATTCTTAGGCTGATAGCCCTCTTGTGTCGATAACATCAAATGCGGTGGCGAACCATGCATCACACCAATACGTTTACCTTTTAAGTCATCAAGAGAAGCAAAATTAAATGAGTTTGCAGCAACAACTGCGTAACCTACATTCAAAAATGAATGACTCTTTACTAAACCTCTGACTTTGTAGTCAGCACTTGCAGGTAATGCAAAATAAGCGTCACAGCTATCCATAGTGTTACGGATAGCTCTGCGCTGATTGTAAGACAACCACCATACGTACTCGACTGAGGAGTCCAAGCGCTTAGCAACCAAATCAGCTAAATCTATGTACAAACCTTTTTCTGCGCCTTCAGATTTACTGAAAGGCAGATTGTCGGGGTCTGAACAGAAACGCAAGGTATCTGCTTTCGCCATCGACAAGGACAGCACACCCGCTAGAAGCAATGTAGCCTTCAAAGCGATAACTGATCTTTTTACTAGCAACTTGGACATCTCATTTACTCCAATTAGTTAAGTGCGAAAACGAATAACGTGCCGCCTTCTGGGCTAGCGTTAACCATTTTTTCACCGATTTCACCGAGGAACGCAGGGATAGACTGTGTACGACCTGATACAACAGCAACGTATTGCTTACCGTCGATGGTGTAGGTCATAGGAGCAGCAGTGATACCTGAACCGGTGTTGAACTTCCAGAGTTCTTTACCAGTTTTGCCGTCAAATGCACGGAACATACCTTGGATGTCACCAGCAAA
>JAIXOW010000053.1 GCA_027486615.1 Oxalobacteraceae bacterium
AAATATTTCACTTTTTTAATTATATATGGAAGCTAGCTTAAAATCACGTAACAGTTCCACTAGTCCTTCCCAAAGGCAAAAACAAACTAAAGATACTCGTTTGTTTGATCTCCTCAACACTACTCTTTCAATCTTTGACAATTTGTGGATAAAGGGTCGTATTGAATCATAACATTCAGCTCTTCTTCAGATTTAAAACTGCTAACGTTTTAAAGAACTGATATTTGTTCTCACATTTTTTTGTTTTATTTATTCATAGAGGTTTCAACTCGATCCTCATGATCCTGAGCAATTCGAAAACTAACACCATTTTCTTGGTTTGCATGTTGGCACTTTTTTCAAAAAGCAGCCTGACTGCGTAGTACAAAGGTTCCTTCGGGCCTCTGCCAAATCAATTGACACTTATTATAGTGACATTTCCAAAAAGCTAGTTCATTTTGCTTTTTAGAAGAGCCTCTGTCTTTTTGATTTGAAGTTAACCAAATTCAAAAGTTTAAAGATGGCTCTCAATTTTCACAGTAACAGTTCCACAAGTCCTTCCCAAAGGCAAAAACAAACTAAAGATTCTTGTTTGTTTTATGGCTTTGATCTCCTGATAAGGCCTTGCTGAAATTCACTTGAACCTGGATCCTGTTCTGACCAATTGAAACGAGTTTCTCAACTCTCTGGGTCCATCCGGATTTTCTTGGGGTCTTCCAAATCAACTCAATTTCTTTGAGTCTTCTTTTGACTCCTCGTCTATGTGTACACCCTGTTCTTCAATGTCCTCCTCCTCGCCTTTACCAGAGATGATCATTCGAAAAGGATGAACCATTCTGTTATGAATATTTGGGAAACAAGGTTTTTAACTAAGATACCCTGGCCAGGGTGTCTTCTCGACAATTTCCTCGTCTAGTCTTAGCCAGATACAACTAAGCAATCAAGCAAATATGATGTACTTTATTTTTTAAACGTAGGCTAGGAAAATTCAAATATTAAGGTGGTATTTCTCTCCGCGAGTTCGATACCGTCGAGAATGTTTTTTTAATAATGTAATAATGCAAAACCTACTGTCATTTTCTCTTATATGCGTGAAACTGGCAAGGTCTCTACAATTAGACAATGAGATACCTTGTGTTTTTTGCTTTTTAACTTTTGGCGAGCACATCTTGGTCCTAAATTCACAGGCACACTGGCTCTTTAACATTGGGGAATGGCTCTTTTACAAACCTTCAAAAAAGAAGGTTCTTTAAAAAAAGATGTTGTCTGTCAGAATAAAACCTTTGGTATGATGATTAGAAGAACACTTTGTTATTCATTCTAAATTTTATTTTTATTTACATCGATTTCTTTGATAAAGATTTGTTTTCTATATTATGGTTATGGTTAATTTATTTTGTGTAAAAAAGTTATTTGCTTATTTGTATGAAAGGGATATGTTTTACCGTCACCTATTGAGAAATATTTTGTGTTTGTATCCAATTTTTAAGTTAAAAAGCAAAAAACACAAGGTCTCTCATTGTCTAACTGTAACTTTGTACACTTTAAAAGGATTTTGAATATGATATTGCTTTATTTGATTTAGTGAAAATATCGATCTTCTCAGTAGGGAATCAACACTTCCAAACGTGTTGATTGAAGAGCATCTTCCCCAAAGGCAAAACAAATAACATTTGCACCAGATGATTCAAAACTGGCAACGTGCCAAAAGAGAAATCTCCTTTGTCTTAATTCCTCTATTTCGTCAAGGCGACGTCGACGAGACGCCCTGGCGGTGCTATGGACGTATAAGACATTTGGGAAATGTCAATCTTAATCCACAAAATCTATCCCTAGCATTAAATGAGAACCAGTTGCAGTCAGGCATTGTTTTGCAAAAGTCCAAACACTCTGGTTATAAGTTGGAGGTAGTCCTCTTGGAATATTATATCTGGTTTTTTTTCTCCGGAAATCCTGAGAATCATCTTGATGGTGACGTTCAATATGTTGGTTCGGTTGCTCATACGTACATGAGATTATATTTTTCAAAATAGTTAACCAATTTTACAATGATGAAAAAATATAGTTTCATCTGTAAAATGATTTTGTTTTATGTAAAAGTATTCACCTGATTTAGGTAATTTTCTTCCTCCAACAACTTATCGTTGGCTGCCAGAATTGCCTCAACCTCTCTGTCCATGAGATGAGATTTGAAGATGGTAGTCCTCTTGGAATATTATATCTGTTTTTTTCTCCGGAAATCCTGAGAATCATCTTGATGGTGACGTTCAATATGTTGGTTCGGTTGCTGTCAGAAATTTGTTGTTTATTAACTCTATATTTTGATTCTGCAAGTGAAAATAAAACTTTTCATCTCACCTGGGTCTTGCTTACAAGGCAATGTAGAACTTTTTGCTGCAAAACTTGTTACTAAAAGTGTAAAAACGACAAAACTTCTTCATCTTGTGCTTGTACAATAGAGACAACTTTTATCCACATAAGAGCAATCCTTGAAAAGGAGGCAGGCATTTGAGAAGCCATTACACTACTAGCATAAACATGCAACACTACTGTCATACGTACATGAGATTATATTTTTCAAAATAGTTTACCAATTTTACAATGATGAAAAAATATAGTTTCATCTGTAAAATGATTTTGTTTTATGTAAAAATATTCACCTGATTTAGGTAATTTTCTTCCTCCAACAACTTATCGTTGGCTGCCAGAATTGCCTCAACCTCTCTGTCCATGAGATGAGATTTGAAGATGCCAAGTCAAGAATTGTTAACTCACACATTTTGATAATTTAAATTTTTTATTGTACCGGAAAGTG
>JAIXOW010000439.1 GCA_027486615.1 Oxalobacteraceae bacterium
AATGACGCCACCTTGACGGTAGTCTGGATGGATACAAGCTCTGCCAGCTTCGGTAATACGTGGTCTTAGATGATTTAAGCGGGATAGATCAAATTCTTTTTCGGAGTAAAAACCGCCGATTTTATCGGCGGCGGAGGGAGAAAGAACGCGGTAAGTACCGACGATTTTTAGAGACTGATTATCTCTGACGATGAGGTGATCACAGTAATCATCATATTCATCTTTATCTAAGCCTTCAGTATTAGCTAAAGACGACAGGCCCATGGCCTCTACAAAAACTTTGTAACGTAGTCTCTGTACTTCACGGATTTCCTCTTGGGTTCCTGCGAGACTTAAACTTAATTTTGGAAAGCTAGGTGTTGAATCGGCTGCCACATTTATGATGCGCATCGGTTTTTCCCTATTGGTCTAATCATGGAAAGGATGTTACTGAATAAATAATGCAACTAAATGACAGAACTATTTCAACTTAATGACAAGTTTTATCTAGGTGGGGGAGGAGAGAGGATACAATGGTCAGGGATATAAAAAAAGCAGCATTACTGTTAAACTTCGCCGTCTTTTTCTAGTTCACCCTTATTTTTAAATTTTAAGACCTTATTTATATCTAATCAATTTATCTCAATACATGAACGATCAACACTTTGAAATCAGTGAATTTAAAAGTAAAAGCGGCGTAAAAAGAATTTTCTCTGCGTTTTTTTATTCTATAGATGGTTTTCGCACTGCTTGGAAATTTGAGCATGCGTTTCGTCAGGAATTAATGATCGCCATTCCTGGCATTATTATCGCTGTGCTTTTGCCTGTGACAGGATTAGAGCGCATTGCACTCATTGCGGTGTTGGTTCAAGTATTAATTATTGAGTTATTAAATTCTGCGATTGAAGCAGTTGTCGATCGTGTCTCGTTAGATAAAAATCCTTTATCTAAAAACGCAAAAGATCTAGGCAGCGCTGCAGTTATGCTGGCTTTTTTATTGGCAATCGCAACTTGGGCTGTGATTGTTGTGCCAATCGTCATGAAATAATGCGCGGTTAAGAGCGGTGTGATCAAAACATCCTCTCACCACTCTCTTACTTTTATAACCTGTTAAGTTTTCGTCGCAATTAAATCCGCACCTATCAAGCCACCATCATCTTTGGTAATAACTATGGTGGCTGAACGCGGTCTGGCATTGCCGCCTTGTGGCCAGTGACTCAACCAAGTGCTGGGATCTGCCAAAGTAAAGTTCTTGCCCTTAGTTGTTTCCCCTGGATGCTGAACATTCACAAACAAAGCACGACCATCGGGCGATTCTGCTAAGCCAGTGATTTCGCAATCGACTGGTCCCACTAAAAAGCGTTTCAAGGAAGTGGCTTCTGCAGGTGCACCGACATAAGTTTTCACTGATCGTTCTTTTTCGCCTTCATAATTACTCACGACTTTAGATGCACCATCGCCTACTTTGCCAGGAATGGCAGCTAACAACATGCAGTTGGTCGCATCTTCATAAGCTGAGTCATCGGTTTCTATCCAGAGCAAACCGCTTTTTGCAAACCATAAGCCATCGGGACTAGAGAAATCATTGTCTGCTGTGAGTGCGGAGAGATTGATATTTTCTTTATCAGCAGTGGAGCGTGCAGCAAATAAAAACACATCCCATGTAAATTGCAAGGCATGGCCATGACCTTGCTCTTCAGCCCAACGAATAATATGTCCGTTTGCATTCCCTTTTTGCGCGACACCTTTTTTAGGATCATTATAAAAACGTGGATTAGCTGCATCCACTTTATCCAGTGCGCGCGATGGATTGTAGGTCAGTGTCATATACACTTCACCCGTGCGTGGATTCACAGCACCCCATTCAGGTCTATCCATTTTGGTAGCGCCTACTGCATCCGCTGCTAAGCGTGCATGGATTAATACATCGGCTTGATCTTTAAAGGCATACGGAGTGGCATTCGCATCAACCCCATTATGACCAAATTCTAGTAACAACCAATTACCAGATCCATCTTCATTAAAACGCGCAACATATAACTTACCGTCGTTGAGGTACTTATCGCCGGCAGCACTACCACGGCTTGCATCACGGGGATCCCATTTTGCATTTGAGACGTATTTGTAAATATATTCATGACGAGAATCACAACCCATGTACCAAACCAAAGGTTGGCCTTCAATCACAGGACCAGGCCATGCACCTTCATGCGCAAAGCGTCCAAGTGCTGTGCGTTTTTTAGGATTGGAATGTGGATCAAAGGGATCAATCTCAACGACCCAACCAAAGGTATTGACTGCATTGCGAAAATCATCACTGCCATCTTCTGAGCTACCAACAACAGCAGCATTCCAACGACCGAATTGAAAATCAGAGGTATCAGGTTGCACAGTCGCCCATAATTCTTTACCTTTGCCAGCAACGCCATAGCGTTTAAAAGCAATCAATTCACGTGCACTACGTTTACTGTCATCTTCTGGCATGCGTCTAAAAAAACCTGCCCAGTTTTCTTCACAGGTGAGGTAGGTTCCCCAAGGCGTATGGCCGTTAGCGCAATTTGCAATCGTGCCGCGAGTGCGTGTACCAGTGACTGAATATTTTGTAATCAACGCAGGACTGCGTGCTGCAGGACCTGTGATTTCCATATCGGTCAAAGTCGTGATACGACGATTCCAACGCGAGTCACGCACAACTTGAAAGCTTTTTCCTTTACGCTGTATCTCCACCACACTTACACCATGAGCTAGCATTTCTTTTTTCACTTCTTCATCTGAGGTGCGTTTGCCATCCACAATAGTGGGACCATTCACATGTAGAAAAGCAGACGTAATCGCTTCATGATTAATGCATAACAAAGCACGTTCAGCATGTTGTGGATTCCATTGACCTTTTTTATCTAAGCCAAAGAAATGCATTCCATCATTATGGTCACCTGCACGTTGTGTGAATGATTGCGCACTATCACTACCATCATTAGCATAGGGCGATGCATTCGCTGAAATTGGATCGCCCGTTTGCAACAGTAAAGACCAGCTATAACCCTCAGCTAAAGTGATCTTATCTTCTATGTTTTTCGCTACTGCATTGAAATTGAGTTTCAAAGCAGCGAGCGGACTAGATTTTTTAGTTGCAGCATAGGAGGTTGAAAGCGAACCACCTAATACAGCAGTGGCAGCAACACCGAATGAGCCTTTGAGGACACTGCGACGGGTTAAGCGGGCAGATAAAATCGTATCAAAGCGGGGATTGTTAGAAAAGTTTTCAGTAGAATCTGATGCAGAGTTCAGATCTTGTAGATCAGATATCTTCTCATTAACAGTCATCATCAATCTCCCTAAAAATAATTGTGATTATTAGATCATGATCACATGAAAATTTGATGACAAAAATTTGTTCAGAGGATCCTGTAGGTACGATTAGCGCAGCGTAATCGTACGCATACACGTACGGAAAAAAACAAAAAAATGGCGCAATAGCTTTTCGCCGCAAAAAAAATGTTACGTACGATTACGCTGCGCTAATCGTACCTACGCTTACCATCAAAACCTTACGACTCCTTACAAAACCATCAACTCAATTCACGAATATTGAATTGCGCACCTATCTCTTCCCACATACTTTGCTCTTTGCTTAGCCAATAACTCAAGGTGGGGTGTGCCGCCATCGTTTTTTTACTGATCTCTAATTCAATTCTTGCTTTGACTTTAAGCACAATTTTTTCAGTTACAGGATTTAATTTTGCATGCATAAAAATCACACCAAGCCGTATCGCCACCACTGTTTTTGCAAAATCTAAATTCGCTAAAGTGTCAGCAACTTTACGTAAATTACCTTTATGCGCCATGATGAGCGTGCTCATGATTTGTTGTTCTGTAGTGGTGAAACCAGCAAGGTCGGCATGTTCCACTAAGTAAGCGCCATGCTTATGAAAACCAGTGTGTGAAACAGCAAGGCCAATTTCATGTAGTCGCGCACTCCAGTCTAGTAATTTATCTAATTGTTGATTGTCATATTTTAATTGCGTAAATAACGCCAAGCTATTAGCAGCAGCTTTATTTGCACGCGCTTCATCCACCCCAAAGCGACGCATGAATTCTTTAATTGATTGATTGCGTCTATCCTTTTGACTATCGCGCATGTGTAAATCCCACAGCACACCCATACGCAAACCGGCATCTACTTTTTCTAAACTACGTATACCTAATTCTTCAAACAAACCCAACAAAATAGGCAAGCCACCTAAAATCACAGGAATGCGTTCAGGACGCATACCCTGTAATTCAATCCGACTAATTCTGCCAAATTCAATCAATCGGTCGCGTAGGGCTCGTAAACTTTTAGCAGACAGCTTGCCATCACCTAAGGCATTTTTTTCGATCACATCCGCCAAGGTGCGCATGGTGCCAGAAGAGCCATAAGCCAATTGCCAGTAATCAGGATGAAACCCCGCTACACCATCTTCAAACTGACCACGTGCTGAGAGAACAGCAGCATCAAAGGATTCTTGACTGATGCGGTCATTTCCAAAAAAACTGCTGCAGATACGCACGGTACCTATGCTAAAAGATTCCACACGTTCGATATTGGGGCCTTGACCTAGTGCTACCTCAGTTGAGCCACCGCCTATGTCCACCACTAAGCGTCGTTCACTTTCATTGTCTAAATGTACAGCTACGCCCATATAAATTAAGCGTCCTTCTTCTTCACCCGAGATAATTTCAATTGGGTAGCCAATCGCTTTTTCTGCTAGGGGGAGAAATTTTTTACTGTTACGCGCAATGCGTATCGTGTTGGTCGCGACCACGCGCACAGCGCGTAAAGGAGTGGCTTGCAAAATTTCGCCAAAACGCGCTAAGCAAGCAAGCGCCGTTTGCATCGCTTGTGGGGTGAGATTGCCCTCACTATCCAGACCTGCACCTAAACGAATAGGTTCGCGTGCTGTTTTTAATATACGTATACCTTGACTGTCATGCGTCGCGATATGAAGGCGGAAACTATTGGAACCGAGATCGACTGCAGCCAGCATGATTCAAAAATCTTTCGAGTGATACTGTTTTCAAAACCGAAACGCTAGAGAGGCTATATGACAGCTTGATGACAACAGCGCACGCTTTAGTTACGGACTAACCTAAATATAGGTAACAAGCCATATTATCAACCAAAGAATTACTTCATGTCATCAAGTTGAAAAATTTGCCGAGAATAATCCTACTCCAGTAAGTAATGGATCAGTTCGTATGAGTCGGGCTGAGTCTTGTTTTTTATTTAAATGTCCTATCGGAGAAAACCGGAATGAAAAATTCATCGACCCGCACCATGACTGCTAAGCGTATTGCAGTTGCTGTTGCAGCTGTATGCGCCACTATGTCAGCTCCTAGCTTTGCAGCTGGCACCGACGTTAAAGCCCTGATGGATCTGCTCTTGAAAAAAGGCGTGATCACTCAACAAGAATACGATCAAAACATTCAAGCTGCAGTTGAAAACGAAGCGTTTAAAGAAAAGCGTTTGGCTAGTGATGTAAATAAGCTCAACAAATTAGCTGATAAAACTTCCAAGGCTGGTTTTGTTAAAGCTAATGGTTTTGGTTTGGAATCTACTGATGGCCAGCACAGCATCAACTTAACCGGCCGAGTTCATTTTGATTCACGTATCAATCAAAATGATTTCAAAGTTATTAATGATGTAAATAATGCTTCCTTGGCTAATAATTTTGAGGTTCGTCGTGCACGCATAGGTTTTAACGGTGTTGTTTTTAAAGATATCAACTATGAAGTCATCACCAATGCTGTTGGTGGTAATGCAAATCTTATTGATACTGCATTTATCAACTACGGATTTAACAAAGCTGCTCAGATTCGTGTTGGTCGATTTAAGCAAGCATTTAGCTTAGAGGAATTAACAAGTTCAAATAATATCGACTTTATGGAGCGTTCATACGTTAATCAACTCACTCCAGGTAAACGCTTAGGCATTATGCTGCACGGTGAACCAATTGCAAATATGACCTATGCAGCCTCTATTTTTCAAAATGGCTTTAATGAATTAACCAACGAAAATACCAAAGGCCGTGAAGCTTCTGGTCGCGTCACCTATAATTTTGCAGAGTCTGCTGGCTTAAAAGACGGAGTAGTTCACTTAGGTTTAGCTGGCACATCGGGTAAATTGCAGGTAAATGCAACATCATCAACAAACACAAGTTCATCTGCATCTACAATTACCCGTGCGACATATGTAGGCTTCAATTCTGAAAATCGCGGATTATCAAATATTTACCGTGCCCAAGTCGGTGGACAACTTTTATCTACGGCTGCTTATGGTGGAGTGTCCGATTCAGCAGTTACTGTTGATAAGCAGATGGCTGGTTTAGAGTCTGCTTTTGCTTATGGTCCATATAAACTCCAAGGCGAGTTTGTCAAGGCAACTTTTGATGCTGTATCTGGAATGGCAAATGCGGGTGCTGCAGTTACGGGTACTGCGGATGTTACAGCTGGTTACGCTGAAGTCATGTATAACGTTACCGGTGAAAAATGGTCAGATTCCTATAAATCTGGAGCGTTTAGTGGTATCAAACCAAATTCTAATTTCACTTCAAATGGTGGAACTGGAGCTTGGCAGGTAGGTCTGAGATTCTCTAAGTTTAGTGTAACTGATGTAGTTCAAGTGGGTACTGCTAATAATCGTACACAAAACTCTCCAGATGCAAACACAACTACTTTGGGTATTAATTGGTTGCTGAATCCTAATGCTCGTGTAATGTTCAATTATGCTCGCACTAAATTTAATACAGCCGTTACTCCGTTAGATGTAACTGGAGCAACTAGTGGATTGGAAGAGAATGTTATTTCTTTGCGTACGCAAATTAATTTCTAATCCAGTTTAATCTCCATCTACACAGATGTTTAAACGCCCCCTCGGGGGCGTTTTTTTATAGCTTATGAACTCATCTCCAATCTCTCCTTATGCACAAGATCGTAGTGGTCTAATGTGGGCTTATCGTTTTAATCAAGCGCATCAAGGCGAGGTGGTCTCTATTGCTGAGCTTGAATCAGTCACGCAAGAGGCGCAATCAGAGAGCTTTGAGGGATTTCTTTGGCTGCATTTCAATCTTAGTCAGGCATCGACAGAAAAGTGGTTGCATGCACACACAGCACTGCCACCAGAGTTTTATGAAGCCTTACATCAAGGTTCGCGTTCTACTTGAATCGAGTTAGCCGACGATGCATTAATCGCGGTGGTGAATGATGTTTTACATGGTTTTGCATTTGATCCGGCAGATATTTCTACCTTGTGGTTGCATGTCTCGCCACGTTTAATTATTAGCGCAAGAAAAAAACCATTAAAGTCAGTGGATAGATTGCGGCATTCCGTGCAACACGGCGCATTGATACAAACACCAGTAGAGTTGTTGACGCATTTACTGCGTGATCAAGCGGATGTGTTGATAGGTATCGTGCGTGACGCAGTATCAAAAGTTGATGTTATTGAAGATGATTTATTAGCAGGGCGTTTAAATTATAAACGTGAAAATTTAGGTGGTTTACGACGCGTGTTAGTACGCTTACAAAGACTCATGGCGCCAGAACCTGCCGCCTTGTTTCGTTTGTTGCAGCGACCAACTTCGTGGATGAAAGAAGTTGATATACAAGATTTACGTCAGTCGAGTGAAGAATTCTCAGCAGTGTTGGTCGACATGGCTTCCTTGCAAGAGCGAATAAAGTTATTACAAGAAGAAATAGCAGCAATGATTAATGAAAAAAATAGCCGCAGTCTTTACATCTTAACCATCGTTACCGTATTAGCTTTGCCAATTAATATCATCGCTGGTTTGTTTGGTATGAATGTGGGTGGCATACCGTTTGCGGAAGATGCAGAGGGATTTTGGATGGTAGTGAGTTTAGTCGCAAGCTTGACTGTGTTTTTGATTTGGATGTTGGTCAGAGCGAATCGCGATAAATAAATCGTTTATTTATTTTGTTGTTCGTTATTCTCTTCTATTCTACGTGCGCCATTAAAGCGTTTTTTCCAGTACTGTAAATCCATACTTTCTATACGCACTTTGCCACCTGCTGCAGGTGCATGCACAAATTTATTATCACCGAGATAAATCCCTACATGGGAGAAGGCGTGTTTAAGTGTTTTGAAAAACACGAGATCGCCAGGCTGTAAGTCTTCTTTCTCTACACGTTCACCAACCTTACTAATTTCAGCAGAGGTGCGTGGTAGTTCTTTGCCATTAGATTCCTTAAATACATAACGTACTAAGCCACTGCAATCTAAGCCATGTTCAGGGTTATTGCCGCCACGTTTGTAATGAATACCGATTAAGGACAACGCTTCTATGGCCATGCGTGATGTGCGGTCTACAAAGCTCAATGGTTTTAGAGAGGCTTCTTGGGTTGTTGCATCCTCATCTGCATGAACTGTTTGCGAAAAAGATGACAACAAAAGAAGTGCTGTCAGCGCAACAATGCCTATGTGGTGTAAACGATTTCCAAATGTTATCAATAGCGTCACCTTAAGGTGATGGGGACTGCTGGAATGTAAGCGATGAGGGCGTTGTTGTCAAAATATCCCTCTACACGATGTATTTTAACGATGGGTAATGTTGTCTTGTCATTGTTTTGTAGTGAACGCTTGAATTTTTTTCATGCGCACACATCATTCAAAAATTTGTAAAAATCTTCGCGTACAATCGCGCCTTTCTAAAAGGAGTTGTTATGCAAACCAAGTCAGTTCTCTCTCTCGCAGATGTTAAAAAAATCGTTGCTGCTGCTGAAGCAGAAGCGCTCGCTAATAAGTGGGCTGTCACGATCGCAGTGGCGGATGACGGTGGACATTTATTGTGGTTGCAACGTTTGGATGGTGCAGCGCCTGTGTCTTCGCACATCGCTCCTGCTAAAGCGCGCACTGCAGCCATGGGTACACGTGAGACTAAGATTTATGAAGATATTATTAATAACGGTCGTTATTCATTCTTATCCGCACCAACAATCGAAGGCATGCTAGAAGGTGGCGTTCCCATTATGGTGAATGGTCAGTGCGTGGGTGCTGTGGGTGTGTCAGGTGTGAAATCAAGTGAAGATGCACAAATTGCAAAAGCAGGTATCGCTGCTTTGGGTCTGTAAAAAAATATTGTCAAAATAAATATTTTTACTCTCGTTATTTTCATGAATAACGTTGAGAGTGAGTGGTTGTGATGGGGTGGCAGGTTGCCCGTAGGTGTGCCTTCAAGCTATAATCGTCAGGTTTAGCTAATTTAACCTGCCGCCCGCTTATTCACTATCCATTTTCGTTCCGTTGCGATGTAATTTACGTTGTTCTGATGCTAGAACGGCAACACAATCGCGCAGGCACCATGTAGCGGCAGGTAACAACAGGAGTTACCTTTGTCGCCATTCTCTTCGGCTCATGCAGTACCGGCCATTCTCGCCCTCGCAGACGGTTCTATTTTTTCCGGTTTCTCTATAGGTGCTACCGGCCATACCAGTGGCGAAGTCGTTTTTAATACAGCGATGACGGGCTATCAAGAAATTTTGACTGATCCAAGTTATAGCCGTCAGATCGTCACACTGACTTATCCTCACATTGGTAATACGGGTGTCAATCCAGAAGATGTGGAATCAAACAAAGTCCATGCTGCAGGTTTGATTATTCGTGATCTCCCTTTGCAAGTTTCAAATTTTCGCTCGACACAATCTTTATCTGATTATTTAAAAGCAGAAAACATCGTTGCTATTGCCGGTATTGATACGCGCAAGCTCACACGTTTGTTACGTGAAAAAGGTGCGCAGAGCGGTGCGATTGTGGCTGGTGCAGATGTCACGCCTGAGCAAGCTTTGCAACATGCGCGTGCATTTACTGGATTAGCAGGTTTGGATTTAGCGAAGGTCGTATCCACTTCCAAGTCTTATGAATGGACGCAAACAGAGTGGAAACTGGGTGAGGGTTACGGACAACTGACACAACCAAAATTTCATGTGGTCGCCTTTGACTATGGTGTGAAATTTAATATTTTGCGTATGTTGGCTGAGCGTGGATGCAAAGTGACTGTGTTACCTGCGCAATCAACCGCTAAAGAAGCGTTAGCTTTAAAACCAGATGGTATTTTTCTCTCGAATGGCCCTGGTGATCCACAGCCTTGTGATTACGCAATTGCTGCAGCGCGTGAATTAATAGAAGGTGGAATGCCCACGTTTGGTATTTGTTTAGGTCATCAAATCATGGCGTTAGCTTCTGGAGCGCGCACCATCAAAATGAAGTTTGGTCACCATGGTGCGAATCATCCTGTGCAAGATGTCGATACCAAACAAGTTCATATCACTTCACAAAATCATGGCTTCGCAGTGGATCAAGCCACACTGCCAGCGAATTGTCGTATTACGCATGTGTCGTTGTTTGATGGTTCTTTACAAGGTTTTGCACGCACGGATAAACCTGCTTTTTGTTTTCAAGGGCATCCGGAAGCATCACCGGGTCCACACGATATTGCACCTTTGTTCGATCGCTTTGTCGCGATGATGGAGAAACACAAACATGGCTAAGCGCACCGACATTAAAAGCATACTCATCATAGGTGCTGGCCCTATCATTATTGGTCAGGCTTGTGAGTTCGATTATTCAGGCGCACAGGCTTGTAAAGCTTTGCGTGAAGAAGGTTATAAAGTCATTTTGGTGAATAGTAATCCTGCCACCATCATGACCGATCCTGAGATGGCAGATGTGACTTACATCGAGCCTATTACTTGGCAAATTTTAGAACGCATCATCGCAAAAGAAAAACCAGATGCGATCTTGCCGACCATGGGTGGTCAAACAGCGCTGAACTGCGCGTTGGATTTGCATAAACATGGTGTACTTGAAAAATACAAATGCGAATTAATCGGCGCCACACCCGAAGCAATTGATAAAGCAGAAGATCGTTCTAAGTTCAAAGATGCGATGACAAAAATCGGTCTGGGTTCTGCACGTTCTGGTATTGCTCACTCCATGGATGAAGCGTGGGGTGTACAAAAAGAAGTCGGCTTCCCAACTATTATTCGTCCTTCTTTCACCATGGGTGGCAGTGGTGGTGGTATTGCGTATAACGCAGAAGAATTTGAAGCAATCTGTAAGCGTGGTTTAGAAGCTTCACCAACGAATGAATTGCTGATTGAAGAATCACTCTTAGGTTGGAAAGAATATGAAATGGAAGTCGTTCGCGATAAGAACGATAACTGCATCATTGTTTGTTCGATTGAAAATCTTGATCCTATGGGCGTGCATACTGGTGATTCAATCACGGTTGCTCCAGCACAGACGCTGACTGATAAAGAATATCAGATCATGCGTAATGCATCCCTTGCGGTATTGCGTGAGATTGGTGTTGATACCGGTGGTTCTAACGTACAGTTTTCTGTGAACCCACAAGACGGTCGTATGATTGTTATTGAGATGAATCCACGTGTGTCGCGTTCATCTGCATTAGCATCAAAAGCAACCGGTTTTCCAATTGCGAAAGTGGCTGCGAAATTGGCAGTGGGTTTTACGCTTGATGAATTACGTAATGAAATTACTGGTGGTACAACGCCTGCTTCGTTCGAGCCTTCAATTGATTACGTTGTTACCAAAATTCCTCGTTTTGCATTTGAAAAATTCCCTGCTGCAGATAGTCATCTCACCACGCAAATGAAATCAGTGGGTGAAGTGATGGCGATAGGTCGTACCTTCCAAGAATCCTTTCAAAAAGCTTTGCGTGGATTAGAAGTTGGTGTCGATGGTATGAATGAAAAAACCACCGACCGCGAAGTAATAGAGGAAGAATTAGGTGAGCCTGGCCCTGAACGTATCTGGTATGTAGGTGATGCATTTGCACAAGGCTTCACAACAGAGGAAGTGCATCAACTCACACATATCGATCCTTGGTTCTTAGTGCAAATCAAAGAAATCATTGATATTGAATTATGGTTGGAAAAACAAACACTAGAAGCGATCGATAAAACGACCTTGCTCAACTTGAAGAAAAAAGGGTTTGCAGATCGTCGTTTAGCAAAACTATTAAAAACTACGGATAAAGCAGTGCGTGAACGTCGCCATTCTTTGAATGTACGTCCTGTTTATAAACGTGTTGATACCTGTGCCGGTGAATTTGCTACTGACACTGCGTATATGTATTCAACCTATGAAGAAGAATGTGAATCAAATCCAACTGATCGTAAAAAAATTATGGTCTTAGGCGGTGGTCCAAATCGTATCGGTCAGGGTATTGAGTTTGATTACTGCTGCGTGCATGCAGCGTTTGCAATGCGTGAAGATGGTTATGAAACCATTATGGTGAACTGTAATCCTGAAACGGTTTCGACTGATTATGACACTTCCGATCGTTTGTATTTTGAGCCGTTGACTTTAGAAGATGTTCTAGAAATCGTTGATAAAGAAAAGCCCTTAGGTGTGATTGTGCAATATGGTGGTCAGACACCATTGAAACTTGCATTAGATTTAGAAGCGAATGGTGTGCCAATTATTGGTACTTCACCTGACATGATTGATGCTGCAGAAGATCGCGAACGTTTCCAAAAAATGTTGCAAGAGCTGAAGTTGCGTCAGCCACCTAACCGTACTGCACGTACTGAAGAAGATGCTTTGCGTTTGGCACAAGAAATTGGTTATCCACTCGTAGTACGTCCTTCTTATGTTCTCGGTGGTCGTGCAATGGAGATCGTGCATGAGCAGCGTGATTTAGAACGATATATGCGCGAAGCAGTGAAGGTGTCACATGACTCGCCAGTGTTACTCGATCGTTTTTTAAATGATGCGATTGAAGTCGATGTGGATTGTCTCTCGGATGGTCAGCGCACCTTCATAGGTGGTGTGATGGAACACATTGAACAAGCAGGTGTGCACTCAGGTGATTCAGCTTGTTCCTTGCCGCCTTATTCCTTATCCCAAAAAACTATCGATGAATTAAAACATCAAACTGCGCTGATGGCGAAAGGTTTGAATGTGGTTGGCTTGATGAATGTGCAATTTGCGATTCAACAAATTGAAGTTGATGGCAAGTTGGAAGATGTGGTTTATGTATTAGAAGTCAATCCACGTGCTTCACGAACTGTGCCTTATGTATCGAAAGCGACAGGATTGCAACTTGCAAAAATTGCAGCACGTTGCATGGTTGGGCAATCGTTAGACAGTCAGGGTATTGGTGCTGAAGTGGTGCCAAAATATTTCAGTGTGAAAGAAGCTGTGTTCCCGTTTGTGAAATTCCCTGGTGTAGATACGATTCTTGGCCCTGAAATGAAATCCACTGGCGAAGTGATGGGGGTTGGTCGTACCTTTGGTGAAGCGTTTGTGAAATCGCAATTGGGTGCAAGTGTACGCTTACCTACTTCAGGAAAAGTATTTTTGTCAGTGAAAAACAGTGACAAACCGCGCGCAGTGCAAGTGGCGAAAGATTTGCTCGGCATGGGTTTTTCAGTGGTAGCCACCAAGGGCACTGCAGCTGCGATTGCAGCAGCAGGAATTCCCGTTACGACGGTTAATAAAGTGGTAGAAGGCAGGCCGCATGTGGTGGACATGATTAAAAATAATGAAATTGCTTTAGTCATCAACACCGTGGAAGAAAAACGCACTGCGATTCATGATTCACGTGCCATCCGTACCTCCGCTTTAGCAGCAAGGGTGACGACTTACACCACCATCGCCGGCGCACAGGCCGCAGTGCAAGGTATGACGCATTTAGATGAGCTGAATGTGTATGATTTGCAGGGCTTGCATGTAACTCTGCAGTAAAATCCGCAAGTTGCCGGTGTTAGCTTTGTTGTATCTTGCAGCAGGTGCTAGTCGGATTTTTTCAGATGGTCTACACTAATCCTATGACTTAACAAGGTTACAGAGGTCGCTTAAGCGGCCTCTGTGGTTTTTATACTTATCAAATTAATCCTATGAACTCAGTCCCTATTACCGCACACGGTGCGCAGTTGTTGAAAGATGAACTGCATCGTTTAAAAACCAAAGAACGTCCTGCTGTAATTAATGCAATTTCAGAAGCACGTGCCCAAGGCGATCTTTCTGAAAACGCAGAATATGATGCAGCGAAAGAACGTCAAAGTTTTATAGAAGGACGTATCGCTGAGCTAGAAGGCAAGCTCGGTGCGGCACAAATTATTGATCCAAAATTATTGGATGCAGATGGTCGAGTTGTATTCGCTGCAACCGTGACCTTAGAAGATTTAGAAAGCGGCGATCATGTGACCTATCAAATTGTAGGCACCGATGAAGCCGATTTGAAAGAGAAAAAAGTCTCGATCACCTCGCCAATTGCGCGTGCATTAATAGGTAAATTTGCAGGTGATGTCGTAGAAGTGCAAGCACCTAGTGGTCCGCGTGAATACGAAATTCTTAAAGTGCAATACATCTAATGCGTAGTTCTAGGCTATGGCGCTTACTTCCTGTTATACGTTTGCTTGTTACCACTCTTTGGGTAGGTAGTTTATGGACGGTAGGTTATCTGGTTGCGCCGGTTTTATTTTCTACGCTATCTGATCGCGTATTAGCGGGGTCGATTGCAGGCAGTATTTTTAGAATCGAAGCGTGGTTGTCAGTGGGTTGTGGATTGGTGTTATTGGCAATAGTGGCGTTTGATGATGCATCACGTGAGCGACGTAGTTTGTTACGTTTAATTGTAGTGATGCTGTTGTGTGTGGCGGTGGGCTATTTCGGATTGCAACCTTGGATGGCAGCGTTGCGCGAAGCAGCAGGACCTAGCGGTGTCATGGAAGGCGCTGCACGCACACAGTTTGGTATCTTGCATGGTGTAGCGAGTTTGATTTACCTATTTCAAAGTGTGCTTGCTTTGGTGCTTGTGTTGAAGATACGTTAAATCTAGTTTGAATAATGAAGTTTGGTAGGTACATGATTTGGTAGGTACGATTAGCGCAGCGTAATCGTACGTCAACCATTTCGAATATAGCGTACGATTACGCTGCGCTAATCGTACCTACGGGATATTGGTTGTTTTATGTAATTTTGTGAAAAATTCTAATCAACGACATTTATTTCCCTAATGCGTTTTTCTTTTTACTGGTCTGTCTGACTTTCGCGCGTTTAATGTTGCCACCTGCGGTGACGCGTTCATTCCCTTTGACCATTACCTTTTGTACATTCACTTTGCGAGTGGCACTGGCTTTGTAAATGGTGACTTTACGCATGCCTTTACCACGAGTACCTTCAGATTCTTTTTCACTTTCTTTTTTAGGGCGATACAGAACAAGTAATTTACCTATATGCTGTACGGGTGCAGCATCAAGTTCAGCACAAATAGTGTTTAAAAACTGAATACGCTGTTCGCGATCATCACCAAACACACGTACTTTGATTAAGCCGTGCGCATTCAGGCTCAGATCAATTTCTTTCATAACAGCGGGAGTCATCCCACTATCACTAATCATGACGACAGGAGAGAGGGCGTGTGCCTCAGAACGTAATGCGCTACGTTGCGCAGGAGAGAGTTTCAACATGAATGTCCTTCAAAACCGGTATTCTACGTGAATGGCTAAGAACAAACTCAATAAGAGCTGGTTGCATGATCACATTAATGATCCCTATGTGAAGCTAGCGCAGCGCGAGGGCTACCGTGCGCGTGCTGCTTATAAGCTGTTGGAGATTGATGAATCTGAACATTTAATCAAGCCTGGACAGATTATTGTCGATCTGGGCTGCACCCCTGGCAGTTGGTCGCAATATGTGCGCAGAAAACTGGCGGGGAAAGAAGGTGGCGGGATTAAGGGCATTATTGTCGGATTAGACATGCTGCCTATGGAGCCGATTGCAGATGTGCATTTCATTTTAGGTGACTTTAGGGAGCAAGAAGCACTCGAGCAGCTAGAGCAGGTTTTAGAAGGTCAAAAAGTGGATTTGGTTTTGTCGGATATGGCGCCGAATTTATCTGGTATTGCAGCGACCGATGCGGCTAGGATGGAAGATATAATCGATTTGGCAATAGATTTTAGTCGCGTCCATATGAAACCTTCGGGCAGTTTGCTCGTCAAATGTTTTAATGGAAGTGGTTATACTCAAATTGTAGAAAAATTCAGGCTAGAGTTTAAGCAGGTTTCCCACAAAAAGCCCAAGGCTAGCCGCGATAAATCCTCTGAAACCTTCCTATTGGGGCGGGGATTAAAAAATCCCCTCTAATTAATTGCGATGTTACGCATTTACCCTTGAAAATTCAGGGTTTTAGCCCGATATCTGTTCTGGCAAGGCTGGTTTAATGCGAGTAGAATTTATCGCTAGTTAATAGCGGGTTCGATTTAAGGAGCGTTCGTGAATAATATGTTTTCTAAGGCAGCCATATGGGTTGTGATTGCCCTTGTGCTGTTTACTGTTTTTAAACAGTTTGACGATCGCGGTATCGCCGGCGGCGCCATGCCTATCCCCTATTCTGATTTTCTCGATGAAGTCAAAGCCCAGCGCATTCGTGAAGCGACCATTGAAGATAGAACTATTGTCGCTATTACCAATGATGGTAAAAAAATCAAAGCTACGACCACAAACTTGGATCGTGGGTTGATTGGTGATCTGGTTAACAATGGCGTCAAGTTCGATGTCAAACAACCTGAGCCTCCTTCATTCCTCTCCCAGATTTTTATTTCTTGGTTTCCTATGCTGCTGTTGATCGGCGTATGGATATTCTTCATGCGTCAAATGCAGGGTGGTGGTAAAGGTGGTGCCTTCTCATTTGGCAAATCCAAAGCACGTATGTTGGATGAAAACCAAAACGCTGTGACCTTTGCGGATGTGGCTGGTTGCGATGAAGCGAAAGAAGAGGTTTCAGAGCTGGTAGATTTTCTGCGTGATCCAACAAAATTCCAAAAGCTGGGTGGACGTATTCCACGTGGCGTATTAATGGTTGGCCCTCCTGGTACTGGTAAAACATTGTTAGCGCGTGCAATTGCAGGCGAAGCGAAAGTACCGTTCTTCACCATTTCAGGTTCTGACTTTGTTGAAATGTTTGTAGGTGTGGGTGCTTCTCGTGTACGTGACATGTTTGAGAATGCAAAAAAACATGCGCCTTGCATTATCTTTATTGATGAGATTGACGCAGTAGGTCGTCATCGTGGTGCTGGTATGGGTGGTGGTAATGATGAACGTGAACAAACACTGAATCAGTTGCTCGTTGAGATGGATGGTTTTGAAGCGAACGCAGGTGTCATTGTGATTGCTGCTACTAACCGCTCTGATGTACTCGACAAAGCTCTGTTGCGTCCTGGTCGTTTTGATCGTCAAGTGATTGTTGGTTTGCCAGACATTCGTGGTCGCGAACAAATTCTGACTGTGCACATGCGCAAAGTACCTATTGCCCCTGATGTGAGAGCGGATGTGTTAGCGCGTGGTACACCGGGTTTCTCCGGTGCGGACTTAGCGAATCTGGTCAATGAATCTGCTTTGTTTGCTGCGCGTCGTAATAAACGCTTGGTTGAGATGCAAGATTTTGAAGATGCAAAAGACAAGATCGTGATGGGACCAGAACGTAAGTCTGCAGTGATGCGTGAGGATGAACGTCGTAATACGGCTTATCATGAATCAGGTCATGCAGTGGTAGCGAAGCTTTTACCTAAAGCAGATCCTGTGCATAAAGTGACCATCATGCCGCGTGGTATGGCATTGGGTTTGACTTGGCAACTGCCTGAGCATGATCGTGTCAATATGTACAAAGACAAAATGCTGGAAGACATTGCAATTTTATTTGGCGGTCGTATTGCTGAAGAAATCTTCATGAATCAAATGTCGACCGGTGCATCGAATGACTTTGAACGTGCAACAAAACTTGCACGCGCTATGGTGACGCGTTTC
Source organism: Oxalobacteraceae bacterium (assembly GCA_027486615.1). Lineage (GTDB taxonomy): Bacteria > Pseudomonadota > Gammaproteobacteria > Burkholderiales > Burkholderiaceae_D > Pernthalerella. The sequence goes on from JAIXOW010000439.1 coordinate 17,807, forward strand.
GGTATGTCTGAATCATTGGGCACTATGGTGTATGAAGATACAGATCAAGATTCTTATTTTGGTCGTATGTCATCTAAGACAGTGTCTGAAGCAACTCAACAAAAAGTAGACAATGAAATTCGTAGCATTCTTGATCAACAATATGCAATGTCACGCAGTCTCTTAGAACGTAATCGTGACAAAGTCGAATTGATGACAAAGAGTTTGCTTGAGTGGGAAACCATTGATGCCGATCAAATCAACGACATCATGGAAGGACGTGATCCACGTCCACCTAAAGCAGGATCACCTCCTGCACGTCCAAGTGACGGCTCGACTGGTGGTGGTGTGGAGCCTGCCACTGCACCTGCTTGATGTTACTAGCTGGCTGCGTGCTGGCAAGATGAATAGGGTGAGGAGTAATCCTCGCCCTTTTTCTTTACATTTCCCGACTACGTTGCTTACCCTTTAGTCAGCATGATGGAATCCAAAAACAATATTGGTGATTTAATTTGCGGTCGCTACCGACTCAAAATGTCAGGCGCAGAGTTTCGCCCTTTAGTCATGGGCGTGTTGAATGTCACTCCAGATTCTTTTTCTGATGGTGGTGTGTATGCAAGCTTAGATTTAGCGATCACACATGCAGAGAATATGATCGCTGAGGGAGTAGACATCATTGATATCGGTGGCGAATCGACACGACCAGGATCACCACCTGTATCAGTAGAAGAAGAATTAAGTCGTGTGATGCCAGTGATTTATGCATTGCGTGATTGTGGTAAGCCTTTGTCCTTAGATACCCGTAGAGCAGTCGTTATGCGTGAGGCGATAGCAGCAGGTATTGATATGATTAATGATATCGAAGGTTTTCGAAACGAGGATAGCTTACGTGCAGTCAGTGAGAGTGATTGCGGTTTGTGTATCATGCACATGCAAGGCGAACCGCAAACGATGCAAGATCATCCTCATTATGTGAACGTAATAACTGAGGTTTCTACGTTTCTAGCTAAACGCGTTGCAGCTGCAGAAATGGCTGGTATTGCTAGAGATAGAATCTGTATTGATCTTGGTTTTGGTTTTGGTAAAACACTGCAGCACAACCTTGATTTGCTTGCCAATAGTGAGATGATTCAGTCTGAATTGAGATTGCCTTTATTGGTTGGCTTGTCGCGTAAAAGTATGATTGGTCAGATAACTGGCAAGCCAGTTGAGCAGCGTTTAGCAGGGAGTTTATCCGCTGCATTAGTAGCGGTTAAACATGGAGCACGGATTGTGCGCGTACATGATGTGGCAGAAACGGTTGATGCACTTAAAGTTTGGCAAGCTGTAGAGTCAATCAATTAAATGCATCATGCTGTTAGTATGAATCAGTAATGGAGCTAAATTTTTTATAAATACTTAGTATAAAAATTAAAACAATGACTAGACAATATTTTGGTACCGATGGAATTCGTGGTCGTGTAGGCACTGCACCGATTACCCCCGACTTTGTCATGCGACTTGGCTATGCAGCCGGTAAGGTATTAGCCCAATCAACACAGAGTGGTGTTAGTGTAGCTAGTAAACCTACAGTACTAATCGGTAAAGATACTCGTATTTCTGGCTACATGTTAGAAGCTGCTTTAGAAGCAGGCTTTGCAGCAGCCGGTGTGGATGTGATGTTGGCGGGCCCTGTGCCAACACCTGCAGTGGCTTATCTCACACGTGCATTACGTTTATCTGCAGGTGTGGTGATATCCGCATCGCACAATCTTTTTCAAGATAATGGAATCAAGTTTTTCTCAGCGTCAGGTAACAAACTACCGGATGCTGTTGAGTTAGCGATTGAAGTGCAACTTGCGCAACCTATGTCTTGTGTGTCATCAGAAAAACTCGGTAAAGCAAAACGTCTCGATGATGCACGTGGACGTTATATAGAATTTTGCAAGAGCACGTTTCCCAATGAATTGGATTTGCGTGGATTAAAAATTGTAGTCGACTGTGCCCATGGGGCTGCTTATCATATTGCTCCTGATGTGTTTCATGAATTAGGTGCTGAAGTGATTGCCATTGGCAATCAGCCGAATGGACTCAACATTAATGATAAATATGGTGCGACGGAACCTGCTGCCTTGTCTGCTGCAGTCAAAGAGCATGCTGCAGATATTGGTATTGCATTAGATGGTGATGCCGATCGTTTATTAATGGTGGATGCGAGTGGTCGTATCTATAACGGCGATGAATTGCTGTATGTGATGGTGAAAGATAGACACGCAAATGGTGGTCTAGAAGGTGCAGTCGGTACGCTCATGACGAATATGGCCGTTGAAACTGCATTTAAAACAATGGGCGTCGGATTTGCGCGTGCTAAAGTAGGCGATCGCTATGTGTTGGAGGTATTGCAAGAGCGTGGCTGGCACATCGGCGGAGAAGGCTCAGGGCATTTGCTCTTCCTTGATAAGCACACCACAGGCGATGGCATAGTTTCAGCCTTACAGGTGTTGTCAGCCTTACAGCGTAGTCAACAAACGTTGGCGGAAAGTACGGCAGATATGAGCCTATGGCCGCAGACTTTGATTAATGTAAAAGTACCAGCGGGTTTCGATTGGCAAAAAAATACCAAGCTCATGCAAGCAAAAGAACAAGCAGATAAAAAATTGGCCAATGATGGACGGGTTTTGATACGTGCTTCTGGCACCGAGCCCTTGATTCGGGTCATGGTTGAAGCCCGCGATGCGGAATTAGCGCGGACTTTGGCCGAAGAGATCGCAGCACAGGTTTAGCTTTAAGTCGCAGCGCAACAAAATGCATGACGAGTGTGATGTTTAGAGTATAATTTCATCTTTCGGAGTGTGGCGCAGCCCGGTAGCGCACCTGGTTTGGGACCAGGGGGTCCAAGGTTCGAATCCTTGTACTCCGACCAGAAAAAAGAGCGGGCTGTCATTGACAGCCCGTTTTTCATTTAGCAAGACCTCATCGTTTCATTCACTTCACGTACTGC
>JAIXOW010000402.1 GCA_027486615.1 Oxalobacteraceae bacterium
GTAAGTAAGTAAGTAAGTAAGTAAGTAAGTAAGTAAGTAAGTAAGTAAGTAAGTAAGTAAGTAAGTAAGTAAGTAAGTAAGTAAGTAAGAATGAGTTAAAAATTAGTTTTTTGAAATTGTGATTGAAGAGAAAAAGTTTTGTATTGGAATAAGTGTGTTAAAAGTAATAAGTAAAAGTATGTTTAAAATTAGTTTTTTGGAATTGTGATTGAAGAGAAAAAGTTTTGTATTAGTATTTAATGAAAACCGAATGTTTTCTAATTAGTAAAGTAAGTTAGTGAAAGTGTATGGTTCGTTTATTGTGCTGTAAAAAATGTAAAATGGTTCGTTTATTGTGCTGTAAAAAATGTAAAATTGTGAATGATGAGAAATAGTTTTGTTTTGTAATAAGTTTGTAAATGAAAACCGAAGGTTTTTATAATTAGTAAAGTAAGTTAGTGTAAGTGTGTTGTTCGTTTATTGTGCTGTTAAAATGTAAAATTGTAATTGAAGAGAAAAAGTTTTGTTTTCTAATTAGTTTGTAAATGAAAACCGAAGGTTTTTCTAATTAGTAAAGTAAGTTAGTGTTAGTGTGTGGTTTGTTTATTGTGCTGTAAAAATGTAAAATTGTGATTGAAGAGAAAAAGTTTTATATTATAATAAGTGTGTTAATGAAAAATAGTTGTTATAAAAAGTGTGTTAATGAAAAATAGTTTTGTAATATAATGTATGTGTTAATGAAAATTGAACGTTTGTTAATTAGTGAATTAAGTTAGTGAAATGGTAATGATGGTGAAGGGTTTGAAAAATTTTGATTAAAGTGTTGATTCGTTTGAATTTGGAATGCTTTATTTCGAATTGATATTTAATATTTTTTGTTTGAATTTGTAGATTGTTTCTGGAGACGATTCGGAAGATTCTGACGATGAGAGTTCAGTTGGTCGGGTTCCCGTTATTATGTTCGGAAACGAAAACGCTGATCCGGAAGTCGACAATTTCGTTGAAGACGAGTCTGACAACGAAGACAGCGATAGGGATATAGCCGATCCAGGTGACGTCGAAATTCCGGATGATTTCGTGCCTGGGAACGACGACGAAGTTGAAGGTGGCGAAGATGACAACGTTGGAGACGCCGGTGTCGACAATGGAGGTGTTGACAATGAAGATGTTGCACCCGTTGAAGCTGATGGCGCCGATGATCCTGTTCGACAAGGTAAATGGTTGACTTATTCCGACCTAATGGTGGATAGTTACCCTTCTAAAAGCAAAGTCGTTTATCTGAAAGCTTATAAAGATTTTGAGCGGTATTTGAAGTCAATGAAGAAGTTTGTACCTAATGCTGAACCGACTGAAGAACAGGTGTTGAACTATTTTCATCATTTGAGACACGATAAGCATTTTGCACCCACTACTCTTTGGTCAACATATGCACGTATTAACGCGTGCGTTAAGAGGTTGTATGGGTTTAGCTTGAAGAAATATGTGCGTGTTTCTGATGTTTTGAAGAGCTACGAGACAGGTTATACAGTTAAGAAGGCTTCGACTTTCACTCCTGGGCAGGTTTGTGTCAATTAAAGTAGCACATTTATGTTTGTGAATTTTAGTATAATGATTGTATGTGATATGAAAGGGAAAGAAATAAGTGTACGTGTCTAAAAAGTTATATTGTTTTGAAGAAAACCGGAGGTTTTCTAAAATTTTAATTTAAAATAGTAGTAATTTTGATTTTTTAGTGTGCTGTGAAAATGTAAATATGACGTGGAGTGTTTGTTTGTGGTATGAAAGGAATGAAATAAGTGGTTTATTAGTGTGCTGTTGAAATGTTTTGTAGAAAAGGGAATGGATATGTGTGTTACTTTAATTGATGAAATGAAAATATAGATTGAAGACTTCGTGACAGATCCAGAATTGACGTCAAGATATTGGCTTGTTCGGAAGGTTGTTATGCTTCTCGGCTACTACGGTGGATTCCGGATGATTGAATTGAAGAGCATTTGCTTCGAAAATATAGAAGTGGACGAAATCGGATACTGGGTGAAGTTTAAGAGGTCAAAACAACGGAGTAGGCTTGAAGAAAGCGAAGTTCTCATTCCAAGAAGACAGCCTTATTGGATTCAGTGTTCAGTGGACTCTGTTCGTAGGCCGATTGATTACGATCCAGCTTCAGTTATCGACGCGTATATTGAAGCAGTCATGCAAGATTTGAAATGCACAGCCGAAGATCTGAAAGGGCCTTTTTTCAAAGGGACCCATGGCAAGAATGGAAGATGTTTCACGAGGACGAATATCGGGAAGAATACCTTGGCTCTGGTCGGCATTGAGGCTGCTAAAGAATTGGGACTGCGGAATCCGGCGACATTTACAGGACATTGTTGGAGGAGGTCAGCTGGTACGAATGCCTCTGATGCAGGAGCCAATGTTACTTCTTTGATGGCTATGATGGGATGGTCTTGTCCGAAAACGGCAATGCAGTACGTCAAACGAAGTCGGATCACGTCGCTTCAGATGAGTTTGCACTTGACTAACGTTCAGAGACGGGATGTGTTGGATCCGTTTCCTTCTGGCAGCGTGAGATCTCGGAGGACTTTGAAATTTCGAGAAGAGGCCGGATCGGTGGAAGAAGTGAGAACGGATGTGCAAGGAAATCGACGAGAAGAGTCCGGATCGGTGGAAGAAGTGAGAATGGATGTCCAAGGAAATCGCGTGATTGAAAGTTCGACTGTGAAGTCTTCGTCTGCTGGAATCAGTTCTGTTGCTAGTGACGTCAGGATCGAAGGAACAGTTGAGAATGTGAACAACGAAGATTCCGACGATATGAAGAAGTTCGAGGCTGCCATATCTGTTCCGAAGGTCGGACGCGAAGAGAAGAAGGAAGAGATTCTTCATACGTTTAGTGTGCCTGTTGTGTATGCTTCCGAGTTGCCTGGTGTGTGTGCTGGGGTTGGTTCCGGGTTTGTCTCAAATGGTGAATCTTCTAGTTCAGAGGTTTTTGATTTGAGCTCAATTGATCCCCGATTAGTTAATGTATTGTGTAACCTGCAAAATAACGGGACTGTTAATATCAATGTTAATTTTCAGAAATGAATTGTTAGTATAGTGAAAATTGTAGTTAATAAATGTATTTTTTTGGATTTAACGTGAGTGTTACCTTTCTAAATTAACGTATTGTATTTGTTTAGGGGCCCTTGATCGTGCTTTGGAAAAGTTTGATCGGTTCAAGGATGAGCGTTACAATCTCATTGCTGAAAATCAGATCTGGTTTGAGAAGTGCGTTGCCCTCGAATCCGAGGTTGAGGCCTTGAAGGATAGTCGTAGAGATCGAGATCGGTCCTTTGAACAGAGGATCGAGTACTGGAGAAAGATGTATTGCGCCCTTTGTAGAATGCATAAGCGTTTAGTTCGGAAACACTCACGTTGTCCCAAGAAAACTATGTTTTTGTATCGATGATTTATTGTAATTTGCAGATTTCTGTTGTGAAGATCATGTGTCTTCGCCAATTGAAGTTAAACTGGAATGCTTGTTTTATTTGGATATTTTTTGGATGTACTTTTTGCAAAATCTGGAAGAAGAATAAAATTTTGTAGATTAAATTAATGTGTTTTTTTTGTGTTTCAGTTGAGTTATTGAAGAGTCTTCTTGAGAAAGAAGTGTCGAAGAATGAGCGTTTGAAGGCTACATTGAAGCGAGCTCGCTTTCCTCCAAAACACAAATATTACTTGAGAGAAAGAATTATTGTGAAAATTTACAAGTCTAGTGACTGATTTGAATTAGTTATCGACGAAGATTGGTTAAACGAATTATGGTTGGGTCGGGTAAAAAGTCTTTTTTGAATTAAAATTTTAAATTGGAAATCGGATTTATGAATACTGGCCTTAACTGTTGTGAAATTGAAATTTAAAATTGGATAATGTTCATTGGATAAAATCATTGAAAGCTATTTATATATTGTCAATATGTTTGAAATCGAAGTTAGATTATGTCTAATCTAGATCATTTTTTGTATATACGTATTTTTGGAAGTCTGAATGTTGGTTACATTATGCTTAACGTTTATTTTATAAGTGATCTATTTTGAAAGAAACGTTTGGTTTTGTTTTGATAACGTTGTAATCAATAGTATATTTACATTTTAAAGAACATGAAAAAAAAATCAGATTGAAAGAACATGAAAGAAAATCAGAAATAAATGTTACCTGTGTGAAATTTTTAGTTTTCTTGGTGCTTTCAGATTAATGACTTTGCTTTTACTTCGTAGGATAATGTTTTGAATTTGTTTATACGATGATTACTGTAATTTATGTTGTAAATTTTAGATTGTGCTATTTGGCAGAATTTGGTATTTTTAAAATGATTAAATTTTATAGAGTGATGTTAAAATTGGAGGGGGGGTGATATGAAAGGGAAGAAATAAGTGGTTAATTTAGTGTGCTGTAAAAAATGTAATAGTGAGTTATTGTGTGAATTATTATTGTAATTTAATTATTGTAGGGAAACGTTGGAATTTTGTACCAAAGAGGTTTCGGAGTCCCCCGAGAGAATTCAAATACTTGTACGGGTCAGAAGTTCGTCAAACTACGATGGATAACTTTGTTAAAATTACGAAGAGAGAGTGTCCTGTAGTTAAACGTGAGAAGAAGGAAAAGATTTACGTTCAGTCTAATATTAAAAAGTATTTCGTTAAATCTGGGAAGAAAGTGCGTTTTGTTGCTAAACGTAAGGATGGAAAGAGTTACGTTCAGTCTAATATTAAAAAGTATCTTAAAAGGAAGAGACATTAATAAGTGTAATGTTTGTAGTTTTGTTACAAAAGTAAATAAAGAAGGCTTTCTAAAAGTTGTTGTGTTTTTGTTTCAGCTTGGATTGAGCGGTTCAAAACTTTGAATAATCGGCTTAATATGTATAGAAGAGGGTATCTTTTGCAACGGAACGAAATCGCATTGTTGAAGAAGACGAATCGGAGTTTAAGAAAATTAGTTAGAGAAAATGAAGATTTTCTTATTAATCTCGTATACATTCAATCTATAAAGTAGATGGGATTGTTGTAATATCGTATTAGGGATTTTTGTAATATTTGCTTGAAATACGGGAGTTTTGGCATATACGGGAATATTGTAAGATACGAATGATTTCCGGGAATTTTATAATTAGAGGATATCTTACGGGAATATTGTAGTATGTACTTTTACACATACATCACGAACAAATTATTCTGATACACTTTTATGATAACATACATAACGAACAAAATATTCTGATAAACTTCTATGATTACATACGTTACGAACATACATTACGAACAAATTATTCTGATCAACTTCTATGATAACTTCTATGATAACATACATTACGAACAAATTATTCTGATAAATTTCTATGATAACTTGTGCACACACACACACACACACACACACACACACACACACACACACACACACACACACACACACACACACACACACACACACACACACACAC
>JAIXOW010000399.1 GCA_027486615.1 Oxalobacteraceae bacterium
CAAGGGAAGCTTCGTAGATAACTCGATCGACATAATCGGTTTCTTCGACAATAACTTTGTTAATATCCATCTTTTTAGGATCGATATTTTCGGTTTCGAGATTGAGCTTACTTGACTCTTTCTCTTTTTCCTTAATCCGTTCAGGTAAATTATCTAAACCGTTAGGATTATTTGTCTCATATTCTTTGAGTAACTTAGGCCAATGATCTTCTAGAAAATCATCGCACTTAGTTAAATACTCGCCTAATTTCATAATTTTACCAGGCGGTAGTTCTGGAGCTTCCAACTTATCTAAGGCTGGATGTCTCGCAGTAATGAGGTCGTCGTATTTGACTAAACCATCATCATAGGCTCGGCTGAGACCGTCAGCTGCCTTATTTTGAGTGCCTTTGACATATGATATAGATATATCAAATTCACTAATGAGTAGTGCTAACCTGGATATACGTCCAGACGCTCCACTCTGCTTCGTCAAGAATGTCCATGCTCGACAATCTGAGAAGACTTGAATGGGATTTCCACATATGTAGAAAGACCATAAATTTAGTCCATAAACTATGGCTAAAAGTTCTTTACAAGGAATGCTTAATTTTAATTCACATTCATTGAATTTACGAGACCCGTATGCACATGGGTGGCTCTTTTTATCTATTGGGTCAATTTGACACAATACTACCCCTATGGCCCCAGCGGACGCATCGGAGTACATTTGAAATGGTTCGCCTTGTCTTGGTAATCGCAAAACTAGGTCAGAACACATTACATCTTTTAATTGCTCAAAAGATTTCTGCGCTTCACTGTTCCAGATAAATGGTTCAGTGTTAGCTACAGTATACATCGGCTGTGCGATCTTAGCGAAGCTTTTTATGAACCTTCGGTAAAATGAAGCCGTTGCAACAAACGAAATAACCTGTTTAGCCGTCGTCGGCACAGGATATTCCTTGATAGCTTTAACCTTAGATTCCTGTGGTTTCAATAGGTTATTTTCCATTGTAAAACCAAGCCAATCCATAGGTCTGCTAGCATCATAGGCCCACATACATTTATGTGCGACTAATTTAAGTCCTGCTTCGATTATTCGAGCAAGCATTCCGCCTATATGTTCGAGATGTAAATCAAACAAATAGTCTAGACTTTTTGAGTGGTCAGCCTTAGTGGTTAACATCAAATCGTCAGCGTAGTAGCTCGCGCTTGGATACCCTACGCAGAGTAGCGCCATCAGACAACAGAATGCGTTCATAGCGCAAACATGTCCAAATGGTACGCGGACGTACTCAAATAGTACGTTGTTGAAATAGAAGGCAGTAACTGGTATACTTTCTTCTGTCAACACTAACATATGAAATGCATCTTTGAAGTCAAGCGCAGATCTATATGCAGCGCCTTGGATTTTACCCATGGCGTCTTCAACCCAAAAGTTTGGAAAACGATTTGGAATTGAATGTTCGTTTACTTGTCTTAAATCGCAACATACGCGATAACTGACAACACCGTTCATAGTTTTCTTTTTAACACAAACGATGTTAGTAGCATGGGGTGATTTACTTGGTCTAATCACTCCTTTAGCTAACAATTCGGAAATAGTTTCAGCTGCTATTTCGCGATGCTTAAATGGCAATGGCCTTGGTTTATTATATAAATAACCAGTTCCAGGTTTAAGCGGTAAGTCGACTTTAAAATAGTTACAACATCCTATTTCAGTCTTGGATTTAGAAAAAGCATCTCTGTATTTAATCAGAACGTTTCTCAATTTAATCCATTGCGAGTCTGACAAATGAGAGTGTGTTACGTTCTCAAGCCAGGCCTCGGGGTCCGAATCCAAATTTATTTTTGGATCTTCTGGACAGGCTGCAGGTGGTGTAGGGAAGCCTTCCCCTGTTCCATCAAGCAAGTCCTTTTTCTCCTCTCTATCATGTATATAATTTACATAATGGACAGGTTCTTCGGAATCATTATTATCGTTTTTAGTTCCGATAATATTATCCCATTGTAAAACAACATTAGAGGGTAACCTTTCTTTCAGTTCTCCTTTTAATGCTGAAATAGGCCATTTCTCTTCAGGCTCTTGTGTTGACATTTCAACAATACCAGTTTCATCACTAGTAATTTGGTTAATGTCATCGAATTCTGAAGTGATTAATTCGGCTCTAGCTATCTCGCTTTCGGGCAAGATAGTTAAAATATCGTCAGTATCGTTATATACTAACAATATTGAATTTCCATTAGAATCTATCTTTGAAATAGTATTTCTAATTGGATTCATTTGGCATTGTTCACACTGAGCCATACTTGTATTGCTCGTATGTGAATGGTTTGCCTCATCTACGGGAGAAAGAACAACTTCTTTTCCAGTAAATTGAGATCCATTAACAACTTTAACTTGAATTAAAGCGTTAGATCTTGGAGCTACTTGGTATTGAGTGATTGCTTTCACTGCACCAGGAGCTAGTTCATAATGAACTGGTATAGGGGAATGTTTACTATCAGCAAACGCTAAGTAAATTCCTCTATCAAATATTAGTCTGTCATAGAAGACGTCACTTCCTAACAGAAAAATACCTTTCTTGCCTTCATACACGATAATTTGTGTATTAAGCTCATAAGTACCAAGAAAGAGTGTTATTTTAATCTTTCCAAGTATCTTTAAGTAATGATTAGAAGCGGACCTTAATTTAGGCGGCTTATTCATTACAATAACATGTTTTAATGCATTATCTCCAAAATTATGGATTAAGAATGCACTATCACATAAAGTAAGGTCAGCACCGGTGTCTATACAAATATAAACATCTGCTTGCTTACTAGAGCGTCCTATACTCATTTTTGTGTGAATATAAGCGCTACCCATCGGTTTCTTAGCAACTTTACTTTCATTGCTAATTTTCATTATTGGAATATCACTTATACCAATAATATTATCCGATGAATTATCTGGCATCTCTAAAATGTTAGGTTCTTCTAACAATTCAGGAGACTTATTTTTGTTAATCTTAAGTGAATTATCTTCGCCTTCGATTTTGATCACATTAAACAACTTTACTTCATTGTTATCAGTGATTACATTAAGCGGTCCCTCTACTTTACATTCATAGAGTTCTTCGCTTGAATCGGAATCGTAGTCAGAACTAGATTCAGATTCTTGTTGGTGTAGATTTATATTAAATGCTACACCGTTCGCAGGGCTTACATCAAAATCTAGATTATGATCGCCTGTTACTCGTTTAAAGGCTCTTTGTGAAGTGCCTTTTCAACGTCAGCCGGTGATTTATAGTGTTGTTGATACACTTTTGGGCAATCATCAGCTGAATGTAATCCAGTACCACACTTAACACAAGCTCTATCAACTAAAGGCTTGTCTTTCAGGGCACATGCGATGTTTCGCATCATGTGGCCTTCAAAACCACATTGGATACATTGACCTCTTTGAACATTAGCTAGGTTCAAGAGTTCATTAATTGGCTTTCGGTCACCCTTTTCCATTCGATTAGGTGGACCATCCTGCGCAGCGCGGGCGCCATAATGGTATGGTTTACCCTTGTCTTTGCCAGCATACTTTTGATTGTAGCTTTTAAAGGCTCTTTTGTAAACCTTTTTATGGTCGACCGGTTTTCCTCTTTGGAGATATCGTTGTTTTTGCAACTTAATCTCGTTGACAAGGTAGTCGCGAGGATGTTCGCTGTCTCCCTCATCATCATCATCTTCACTCGATGAATTAGATTCGGAATCATCATCAATGTCAATAGTTGCTTTATTAACATGATGTTTCTTGCCATAGCCTTGAGCTAATCTTTTTAGCTCTTGCTTTCTCTCGCTTCTCTTTTGTTCAAGATCGAGAGCTTCTTTCTCAACATCGCGTGCTGAGAGGGCGGGAAGTCCCATAAGACTTCGGTTCATGATACGCTCTTCAAGTGCCAATCGCACCGAAGAAGGCAGTACTCTCCTGATATTCCCTTCTACAAGAATATCAACAGCGCGGCGTCTCAAACCGTCATCAGGTTCGTTACGGCATGCCATCTTAGCCATAAGTCTAAGACGGTCAATGAAATCGGACAAATGTTCATCTGATCCTCTGACCATGTTGTTACATTTGATCCGGGCATCTTCAACGGTCGTGAGGGATCCATACCTCATTTCCAGTTGTTGAATGACTTGATGAAGCGTTTTCCCTTCTTGCTTCATCTCATCGATGTAATTCGCGGCTCCCTTTCCGGAACCTTGAATCATGAGGTTGATTGTTGCATCGAACGTCAACCTTCTGGATTCAGCCAAATTGAGGATTCGGCTAATCCAACCGATGACATCAATCTTGTCATCGCTACATCCCGTGAATACGGGGATGTTGTTCATCCTTATATTGGCTACATCTACAATG
>JAIXOW010000219.1 GCA_027486615.1 Oxalobacteraceae bacterium
CCACCATCGTGGGCCCAAATTGCGCCGGTATCATCAGCGCGGGTAAAGCCATGCTCGGCATCATGCCGGGAAATATTTATATTCGAGGTAATGTCGGCATTGTTTCTCGCTCTGGCACACTCGGTTATGAGGCAGCGGCGCAGATGAAAGCACTGGGCATCGGCGTCACGACGAGCGTTGGTATTGGTGGTGACCCGATTAACGGTAGCTCGTTTCTTGATCACATGGCACGTTTTCAAGAAGACCCTGAAACTGAGGTCGTGGTGATGATTGGCGAGATAGGTGGTCCACAGGAAGCTGAAGCATCGAAGTGGATCAAAGAAAATATGACTAAGCCGGTGGTAGGTTATGTCGCTGGCCTGACAGCACCGAAAGGTCGTCGCATGGGCCATGCAGGTGCGATTATTTCGGGTGAAGGTGATACCGCACTTGAAAAATCCGAGATCATGGCTTCCTACGGTTTGCTGGTTTCGCCAAGTGCATCCGAGCTGGGTATAACCGTGCAAAAAGCACTTGCTACTCTCAGCAAGTAAGAGAGCCATCAGTGAATAATATGGTGACCCTCGGCGTCGCAGAAACAGTGGAGTTGTCACCGCTGGCTGGCGATGGCTTCTCACGCACTACCCTGTTACGTGAGTTGTATCTCGCTGTATTCCAGCGTCTGCAACCTGAACTGGTTCCTTTGATTGAGGTAAATCGAGCATTAACGGGTATCAACTCGGGTTTGCTGTGCAAAGCATTACGTGCACAAGGCATCTGGTTTCAACTACTTGCGATTGCTGAGCAAAACCGCGATATGCGTAATCGTCGCTTCACCGAGACAGATCACGGTATTGATAATGTACCGGGCACGTTCGCGTATACCTTCAAGCAGATGCGTGAGCAGGGCATTAAGGCCCAGCAGGTTCAAAAAGCCTTGGACGAACTCCGTATTCGGCCCACTATCACTGCACATCCCACCGAGGCGAAGCGGGTCACGGTACTGGAGTGTTATCGCCGCATTTATCTCAAGCTGCATGAGCTGGAATCCAATCACTGGACACCCCGCGAACGTGAGCAGTTGGAGCAAGCGATCTGTATCGAGATTGAATTGTTATGGCTGACTGGCGAACTAAAACTTGAAAAGCCCACCGTTGAGCAAGAGGTAGCTTGGAGTTTGTATTTTTTCCAGGAGAACTTGTACGACGTCGTGCCACAGGTGATGGCAAAAATCGAAACCGAATTTCGTCGTTATTTCCCTGAGCATGAACTTGAGACGCCGGCACTCATCAGTTTTGGTTCATGGGTGGGTGGAGATCGTGATGGCAATCCTTATGTCACCAGTGAAGTTACGCGTCGCTCACTATGGGAGACGCGTGAAGCTGCCTTACGTCGCTACATCGATCGTATCTCGTCGCTCATTCGTGTACTGAGTATTTCCGAACGCTCGCTTAGTATTCCCGATAACTTTGTGAAATATGTCACGGAGTGTCTCGACAGGATGCCTGCCGCGCGTAATCTAGCAGAGCGTAATCCTGGCGAAATTTTCCGTCAGTTTTTGGGTTTTATGCGACTCAAGCTGATAACGACGCTGGAAGAGTCTACTAATCGAGCGTTACCAGATCCAGACACGGGTTATCGTTCAGCGGATGCGCTAATTCAAGATGTTAAGTTGATGTACACCGCATTGCGAGAAGCGGGCATAGCGAGTGTTGCTGATTCGCTGTTGCTGCCTCTGTTGCGTGAAGTGGGTATATTCCGTTTTTCTACGGTGCGACTTGATATTCGTGAGAATACGCTACGCATTAATCAAACGCTTTCTGAACTATATCGCCGCAGCCAAAATACCGACGCGCCTGCATCTGACTCCGAGGAATGGAAGCGTTGGATTCTCAACGAGTTATCGACACCACGCAGTGCAGTTAGCGAAGTCTCCGATTTATCTGCAGAGGCACGTGAAACACTCGACACCTTCCGCGTAATTGCGGAATTGCGTCAGACCATTGATCGCGAAGCATTTGGTGCCCTGATCTTGTCAATGACCCACAGTGCCACTGATGTGCTTGGCGTTTATCTGTTGGCTAAAGAAGCTGGTCTGTTCGCTGATAGCGCAGGCATGGAGGGCTGTACCCTGCCGGTGGTACCGCTACTTGAAACAATTCCCGATCTGCGTCGCGCACCGACGATTTTGCGCGAACTACTCTCGGTACCTGTGGTGCAACGTAGTCTGGCAAGGCAACGCAAAGTACAAGAGGTAATGGTCGGTTATTCCGACTCGAATAAAGACGGCGGCTACTTCGCTGCAAATTGGGAGTTAGCCAAAGCTCAGCGCCAGATGGTGCGCGTTGGGGAAGAGTTTGGTGTCTCGATTAGTTTTTTTCATGGTCGCGGAGGCTCGGTGAGCCGCGGCGGCGTTCCAACCAGTCGCGCGATTGAGGCGACACCTGTAGGCACTATTCGAGGTATGTTTCGCCTGACGGATCAAGGTGAAGTGGTATCGCTCAAATATGCCAACCGTGGTACCGCGCTCTACCAAACTGAATTACTGGGCGCTTCGGTGCTTAATCATGTGCTGCTGTCGCAGCAAGCAGTCGAGAAGCAGCCGCTGCATGAGTATGAAGAGGCGATGGAGGCTTTATCTGGCACTTCTTGGACGGCCTATCGCAAGCTGATGGAGCGTCCGGATATGTTGGCTTATCTTCAGGGGTCATCTCCGCTGGAAGAATTATCGATGCTAAACATTGGCTCGCGTCCGGCGCGACGGACACAGGCTCAGACACTGGCCGACTTGCGCGCTATTCCTTGGGTGTTCGCTTGGACGCAGAACCGACACATGGTGACTAGTTGGTACGGCGTAGGTTCTGGCATCCGTGCTTTTCTCGATGTACGCGAGCAAAGCGGACTCAAGCTGTTGCAGCGTATGTTCAAAGAATATCCTTTGTTCAGAAGTGTGATGGATGAGGTAGAGCGTGCTCTATGCCAAGTAGATCTTGATATCGCACGCGAGTACGCGAATCTGGTGGCTGAAAAAGGCACACGTGAAGAAATTTTCCAACAGATCGTGCAGGAGTACCAGTTAACAGCCGAGATGCTTAAATCTGTTTCAGGCGAGACGGTTCTTGGCGAGCGTTTTCCGCAATTTATGCGACGCTTGTCGCGTCGTTTGGAGACACTTAATCATGTGAGCCGTGAGCAGGTGCAACTATTGCGTCAGCTACGCGAGGGGCAGGGCGGAAGCGAAGTACGCGAGGCATTGCTGACCTCGATTAATTGTGCAGCAGCCGGTCTCGGTTGGACAGGATAAATTAACTAAGGAGATGTCATGAGCTTCACCATCATCGAGCAGGCGACTGCGCGACTACACCGCTCTGAACTAGCGGTACCTGGCTCTAATCCAGCTATGTTTGAGAAAGCCGCTAAATCAGCGGCAGATATTATTTTCCTTGACGTTGAAGATGCAGTTGCACCGGATGATAAGGCACAGGCCCGCAAGAACATTATTCAAGGCCTGAATGACATCGACTGGGGTCGCAAGACTATGATGGTTCGTATTAATGGACTGGATACGCACTACATGTATCGCGATGTGGTGGATATAGTCGAAGCATGTCCACGCTTAGACATGATCTTGATACCAAAGGTTGGTACTCCAGCTGATGTGTATGCCATCGACATGATGGTGACGCAGATTGAAACGGCGATGGGGCGCACAAAACGTATCGGCTTTGAAGTTTTGATCGAAACCGCGCTCGGTATGGCGAATGTTGAAGCCATTGCGCAATCCAGCAAGCGTCTGGAAGCCATGTCCTTTGGTGTAGCAGATTACGCTGCATCGACGCGCGCGCGCACCACGGTGATTGGGGGTGTCAATAAAGATTCTGGTGTGCTGACTGACCGTGACGAAGATGGTAATCGCGAATACTTTTGGACTGACCCGTGGCATGCAGCACAAACGCGCATGATGGTGGCGTGCCGTGCCTACGGTCTGCGTCCGATTGATGGTCCCTTCGGTGATTTTAGCGATACGGATGGTTATCTGG
>JAIXOW010000174.1 GCA_027486615.1 Oxalobacteraceae bacterium
GTGAACAAACATTCTTCATTACTGCCAATGATCCATCTCACCAAATTTCAGGAATGGACAAAGTCAAAACCTATGAAGAGGAACTGGAGGAGATGGAGCAGTTCCTGGAGAAGGATAAAGAACAAAAGCAGAAAGTTGAGTCCTATACCAAGAAGGGATTCAAGATCAAAAAGACTTCGCTCATCACACCTCCTCTTACGAATGAGAAGATCCCAGTGGTCGAACCCAAAATTGCTCCTTCCTACAGTGTACCAATGGAAGCTGACACCATTCTGCGCACGCCTGTTGCAGTCAAAACCCTGGAGGATAGAGCGCAAGAGAGAGATGAACATCATCACCAAGAGAATCTACGTCGCATTGCCAAAGAGAAGATCGATGAACTATTGCGCAGGAAGGAAGCTGAGAGAAAACAATCGGAAGAAGAGGAACGTCGCAAAAGAGAGGAAAGGAACCTGGAACAACAAGCAGGCGAATCAGATGACAGTTACCTTAGGAGGCTTTCCAAATTCTACAAGTCAGAAACAGAACCCGATTTCAGATCAAAATCTCACGAAAGGTACTCACCAAGTTCTTCACAACACCATCAACGCAGAGGAAGATCTCCTAAGGATGAAAAAGGGAGAGTGAAGAGCAGCCAGAAGCATTCAAGGTTTGTCGACTTTATGGCCGCGAGAGAAAAATCAACACAACAACGTGATCAGCACAAACCATGTGGTGCAGATCGCAGAGTTGTTCTTGAAGAAAAGGATACCTCGGACAAGCACAAACAATGTGGTGCAGATCGCCGAGTTGTTCTTGAAGAACAGGATACTTCTGACCAGCACAAACAATGTGGTGCAAGTCGTCGAGTTATCCTGGTTGAAGGAGATGGAAATCAGAGTACTTCGAAAAGTCAACAGAGTACTTCAAAAAGCCACCAAACCGAAAGAGAAGCACCTCTCACAACTCTCCCAGCTTATCGTAGGAGGAGAATTGCAGAGTATTTCGAACGCAAACAAGACGGAACCTACCACAAAGAGCGAGAAAAGTCAGAACCTCCCGTCAAAAGAAGCAAGTCTTCAAGGAGGACCCTACAAGAGATAAAGGATGCTCCAGAAACTGAGGAAGAATATTTTCGGTGGAGATTTGACTGGGAGAGTTCTCCCATACCATTTTCAAGAGAAGAGCTATTCGACACGCCTTACACGAAAGACTTTGACAGGGAAGACGAAGATGCAATTGATCAAAGATACAAGCAATGGAAATCGAGGTCCTCTCTCAGACCTTTTATGAACCTGGAAGAAAACCGACGCCGTTATCACGTCCAGTTTGCTGAATTTGAAGTTCCAAAGGAGATGGCTATCGTCACGCTCAAAGAAGCCAAGAAAAGGATTGATCCGTCCCTTGGACAACTGAGGACAAATGCGATAACGATCCAGACAACTCGTTTTAAGATCCTTTATGAGGGGAGAAAGAATCTGGACACAACATTTCTCAACAAGATTGTCAAGAGAGCTCGTGAGACGGGACTGATGGTTGCAGACGGTGAAGGAAAACTTTTTCCAAAAGATCCTACAATTCCAAAAAGTCACAAGACCAAGAAACCTCTCTGGCTCACAGTTGTGATTGGAGACATCGATGGCGATGTTTATCTGTTTCAGAGCTGGAAAGATGTTCCGGAAGAAGTTAGGAAAGTTCTCTCTGACTTCCGTGTCACCAAGTTGCAAAGTGACATCACCAAGGACGTTGTGGAGTTTGACCGTCATGGCATCGAATTGACTGGATGGGCCGATACGCAGATCATCTACAGAGCCTTCCTCAATCCAAACGCAACGCAAGACGGAACAGACGCACAAGCAGAATTTCTTGGATTTGAAAAATTTCCATACTATCCCAAACGTGGGAAACCATGTCGCTTTGACACAGATAGCATCAATGTCCAATCGAAGCTCCACAGTGCTCAAGACATCAGAGTTCCTTTTGCTATCCTTCTTCGCGCAGCAGTCGATCGAGCCGAGAAGTTGGGAATGGAGTTGGACTGCAACGTTCTTCCTCTCTGCCATGAAGCAATCGATCTTGTCAAAAGCCTACATCTCACTCCAGAAGGGAAGAAGAAAATCGGTAAAGATATAGCAGACAATTGGCGACCCGTCATTCGTCAGGATACGGAGGAAAGAGTCATCCCGCACTGGAACGGTCTCAACGATGTCAAAATCGTTCATGAAATGAGGACTTCAAGATCAGATCTGTTTGAACCTGCATTCGAGCAAGGAAAAAGACCGTCAGAAGAAGAGCTAACCAAGGTTCTACGAAAACACTGGATTAAACGAGACTTGCCAACACGCAATATGATGAGCAACAGTATTTGGCCAACCCTTCTTCGACAAAGCATTTGCTGGAATTGTGGATCCAATCAGCACAATCTTAGGGGATGCCCTGAAAGATTGGACACCTGCAAATATCCTCACTTCAACACTGGAGGAAAACCAAAGCCAAGACCAGATCCCCAAAATCCAGGGGAAATGTTACCACCCAGAAAATCAAACGTTCAAGGCCCTCATTCCATTCTGATGTGTGAAGAATTACATCACTTCTGCACCAGATGTCGCAAACGGGGACATCACGTTGAAGGACATAACCTTCATGGGCAGAGGGAGCTAATTCAGATGTTCAAAAAACACTGTCACAAGGGATTGCTCACTTGTTTGCCGTTCCTTGAGCTAATCCCGGAAGAGCGTCACAGACTTCTCTACCACCATTGGACTTGGAGTCTAAGCAGTGTAAAGCTCCCAAGCGCTTTTCCTGATGCCGCGTCTCTTGGATTACCTGCAGTTGACCGAAGAGAGTACGAAGTCAAAAACGTGGAAATGGAGTCAAAACGTGTCAAAGACAGGGCTCTTAAGTTCCGAAACTCACGGGAAGAACCTCAAGATTCTAACTAGTTGCGGGTACATATTACTGCAAACTAGTTCAGGTGTCAATCACAAAAATCGCAATTCAAGATTTCTAACTAGTGCGGGTACCTTTAACTGCATTTTCTAGTTAGTTGGGACTTTCGTTGGTTTTCTGATGTATCATATGGTGGATCTTGGCGTTCATTTGGTGTGAGCAAACGTGTTCTTGTTTGAGCAGAGCAA
>JAIXOW010000370.1 GCA_027486615.1 Oxalobacteraceae bacterium
CACCCGCACCTGCACAAAAATCTACCACCATCTCACCACGTTTTGCACCAGTGATTTGCGCAAGTAACTGACTACCTTCATCTTGTACTTCAATCGCACCTTCTTTAAACAAAGGCATATTTTGTAATGCAGGTTTTTTTAATAAACGCAAACCCCATGTTGAATAAGGCGTAACAGTCGGCTCTAGTCCTGCAACAATTAAATCTTGCATCACCTGCTCACGATTCGCCGTCATCATGTTGACGCGCAAATCCAGTGAGGCAGATGTGTTTAAAGCATCAATCACACGCAACGCTTCAACTTCACCATGTTGTCGAACCAATCGATCAACTATCCAACTGGGTGTATTTACACGTATCGCTAAAGGCAATGTATCGCGATCTATCGCCATTACATGCTGCAACCAAATTCCTTCTTGTTCGCTTAAACCACCGATTGAATCAGTTCCAACTGAATCAGCTAAACCAAGCAATGCCATACGCCGCATTAAAGGGCCTGAACCACTTTCAGAAAAATTGGTGTACACCGATTTATTACGCAACAAGTTATAAACAGCTTCTGCAATCACGCCACGTTCACGTGCGCCTAATCGAGCATGATCTTTGAAGTAACGTGACAATACGCCATCTGCTGGACCTGTTAATCGCAACACTTCACGCAATACTTCTTCCGTACTATTCGTTACTGCAGGTGGTAATCTCACGCCTGACCTCTTGCAAATAATTTATGCATCAACAACCATCCTTTGTCAGACACCATCACGTACCACTTGGCCGTTTACAAATCGCACACGACCTTCGATAAAATCTTTTACTGCACGCGGATAAATCACATGCTCTTGCTGCAGCACACGTGCTGCTAATGTATCTTCCGTATCATCCGATAAGACAGGCACACTGGCTTGTTCAATAATAGGGCCGTGATCTAAATCAGGCGTCACAAAATGCACTGTTGCACCATGTGTTTTTACACCTACTTCTAAAGCACGTTTATGCGTTGCCAGACCTGGAAAAGCAGGCAATAGTGAAGGATGAATATTCAGTAAACGTCCTTGATAGTGCAACACGAACTCTTCGGTGAGTATGCGCATGAATCCTGCCAACACCACAAGATCGGGACGATAGCTATCAATCACACGCATTAATTCCGTATCAAAGGCTGCTCGATCTGCATACTGCTGATGATCTACTACTGCAGTTGCAATCCCAGATTCTCCTGCGGTGCTTAAGCCTCCTGCGCTGGGACGATTACTAATGACCGCCGCCATTGTCACCGGCCATTGCTCTGCTTTAGCCGCTTCTAAAATAGCCTGCATGTTACTGCCACGACCAGAGATTAAGATCACAATGCGTTTCATAGCGCGGATTTTACCAGTGCACTCACTCGTCTCTACATAGGAATAGGAAGAAAATCGGCACGCCAACTCTTAATGAGCTAGAGGTCCGAAGTGAGATTTTTATTGGAAAGAAAAGAAAACGCGGAAAGGAATTTTTTTCTCGCCCCAAAAATCCGCTGCATCACGAAACACGTCTAATAAATTTTCACGCGCTTCTTTATCGAATTTTTGGGTATTCGGTAACTGTTCCAAGACGACTAAAAATCCTGGCTGCTCGCCCGCTTTATGAAAAACATTAGTCAGGCAATCAGAGAGCGCATCGTAATTCTTGGCGAAGTTTTTTGGAATGAAAAAAGATTCAGCAATCGCTGATAATACCTGCTGACGCGTCTGGGCATGCGCGCAATGCGCATACAAGAAGTGCTGTTCCATACGCGTTGCTTCCGCCTGAAGTTCAGTGACGCGGAATGCACGAATAGACTGCACCACATTGCGCGGAACTGTCGTCAATAACCCAACCGTTGGGCTAGATTCTTGAGTTTCTTCCTCGCGCAGGTGCTGAGCGCTGAGCATATAAATATTCACGGTGTTCTTAGGACAATTAGCAGGACAACCCGTTTACGCATTATCTTTTTGAAAACACGCTGTCACGCCAAAATAAGGGTCAAATCAACTTTACCGACTTCACACTAAAACATGATTTCCAGCAATGTGAAATCATACTCGTCCTTTGGCTAGCACAAAACCCCCTATGATCGATCAGAACCCGTTCGTATCGATACTAAATTTGCAATAATTATTTTAAAATCTGCGAATGCACATCCAAAATTTATTAATTTCACTTAATTAGATGAAATTAAGTAAATTTTTATTCTATGGATTTAAGTACTTAATTGCTGCTTACCAGCTCAGTTTGGACTGAGAAATCCTCTGCCTCGCTAAATTCCACTCCAAAAAATTGTAAAACCTCGGATTTACGCGCATAGGTATCGCGCTGACCTAGTTCTATCAAGGCATTTGTGTAACTACTCTCAAACAAGAGATAGGAAGCGAGCGCCGCTCCACGACGCTCGGTTGCACCAATCGCAGAGAGCAGCGTTCGTATCGGTAAGGGCAAACTATGGATATGCCGACTCGCAATCAACTCTAAAGGCTGTGAAGGCGTGATAGCTAAAAACTCCACTGGACGTAAAGCGGAAGTTTGTAACTGCTCTGGTGTCAAGACAGACAAAGTATTGTTAATCCTACCTAGTCTTTCTAGATCAACTGACAAACCATCTAGAAAAATACTCGACATTGCATGTCCCGCAATTTGCGCCAAACTGGGGTAACCAGAAAAAGGCGCGAGATCGGGACGCGCTCCCCCTATGTGACCACCACCAATGACAAGTAATTTACTGGCGCCTAAATGAATAGCGGGCGATAGAGGCGCTAACTCACGCATAGAGCCATCACCAAAATATTCACATCGATCATTGCAATACAAAGGCACTGCCGGAAAAATCAAAGGAATCGCTGACGAAGCAAGTAAATGATCAACACTGATTTGCTGTTGAATCGCATGTCTATGGGTACGACTCCAATTCGGAATCTCATGCGCCGATTGATAAAACGTCATGTGATAACCGGCTGTGTATGACGAGGCTGAAACAGCCAGCGCATGTAATACACCACTCTCTAAAGCAGCATCTAAGCGCGGCAAATCTAGCATGCGATGTAAGAGTGTAATTAAGGGGCCGTTATCTAATAATGAATTAGGCGGATTGGCATGCCACTTACGTAGCAACCAACCAAAGGATAATAGTGAGAGCCAGCGCGCACCGGATCGAATCACACCAAATGAATCCGCGCGATACACCTGCTCGACTTCGAAATTTCTCCACACATCTACTAAACGTGTGACGCTCTCTTCAAAATTATCCGCACGACAGGCAAATGCAGTAGCATTAATAGCGCCAGCAGAAGTGCCCGAAACAATATCAAAGGGATTTTTTTTAGCCGGCCAACCATGTGCACTTAGCAAAGCAAGAATCGCTTGCAAAACACCCACTTGATATGCTCCACGGGCACCACCACCGGTCAGGAAAAGACCGGTTTTGTGATGGGCTGTGGAATTGGTTTTCAAATTAGAAGACATACCTCACCTTAACCGACTGTAAGGTATGTTTACAAGTTCATCGATGCACTATTGTCAAAATGACGCAACTTTAGATACACCAACAAAATCACTCTATAGCTTATTTAGGTTGCATACGAATAGCACCATCCAGACGTATGGTTTCACCATTCAGCATCACGTTTTCAATAATGGTTTTTGCGAGATGTGCATACTCTGCAGGCTTACCCAGACGTGGTGGGAACGGCACCATACGACCTAAAGCATCTTGTACTTCTTGCGGCATGCCTAACAACATCGGTGTTTCAAAAATCCCCGGAGCAATCGTCATGACACGGATACCACTACGCGATAAATCACGCGCCATAGGTAAAGTTAAACCCACCACAGCTGCTTTGGATGAGCCATACGCCGCTTGTCCGATTTGACCATCATAGGCAGCAACCGATGCCGTATTAATAATGACACCGCGTTCGCCAGAAGCTCCTGCTTCTCCATCTTGCATTGCAGCTGCTGCAAGACGTGACATATTAAATGTACCCACTAAATTAATATTCACCACACGTTGAAAAACATCGAGTGGATGAGGGCCATCTTTACCCACTGTTTTGACTGCAGGCGCAACGCCTGCACAATTAACTAAGCCTACTAATCTACCCATAGACTGTGCAGCAGCAACGACAGCTAATCCATCTGCTTCAGATGTCACATCACACTTTAAAAATTTTCCGTGTAATTGTGCTGCCAGTTTTTCACCTGCTTCAACTTGTACATCAGCCAACACAACCTTACCGCCATTTTCTACAATCATGTGTGCTGTAGCAGCACCTAAACCAGAAGCACCACCTGTGATGATGAATACATTATTTTTTATTTCCATTATTTCTCCAGACTGAATAAGTTAACTACACCCACACCAAATAAAACACGAATCAAACAACCATAGAAAAAGCAGCCTAAGCTGCTTTTTCTTTATGCGATAAAAAAGATTAGCCTAACATACCGCTACTAGTCAGTAGTGGAACGATGAGCAAAGCCACAATGTTGATAATCTTAATCAGCGGATTAACAGCAGGACCTGCTGTATCTTTATAAGGATCACCAACCGTATCACCTGTCACAGCAGCTTTATGCGCTTCACTACCTTTGCCACCGTGATGACCATCTTCAATATATTTTTTCGCATTGTCCCATGCACCACCACCTGTACACATGGAAATCGCAACGAATAAACCTGTGACGATAGTCCCCATTAATAAACCACCTAAGGCTTTTGGTCCAAGTACCAGACCAACAACAATCGGCACTACCACAGGCAAGAGTGAAGGAATCATCATTTCTTTAATTGCCGATGCAGTCAGCATATCTACTGCTCTGCCATATTCAGGCTTAGCAGTACCTTGCATGATGCCCGGGATTTCACGGAATTGACGACGCACTTCTTCCACTACTGAGCCTGCTGCACGACCCACTGCTTCCATGGCCATAGCACCAAACAAGAAAGGAATTAAGCCACCGATGAAGAGTCCCACAATCACCATAGGATCGGATAAATCAAAGTCAGTTGAAATACCGCGATCTTTTAAAGCATGGGTATAGTCAGCAAACAAAACTAATGCTGCTAAACCTGCTGAACCAATTGCATAACCTTTGGTCACGGCTTTGGTGGTGTTACCAACTGCATCTAATGGATCAGTAATATCGCGCACGCTATCTGGCAAATTCGCCATCTCTGCGATACCACCGGCATTATCCGTGATAGGACCATAGGCATCGAGTGCAACGATAATACCTGCCATCGATAACATCGCCGTCGCTGCAATCGCAATACCATATAAACCTGCCATGGTGTAGGAAGCCAAAATACCAGCACAGACAAACAAGACTGGCCATGCAGTTGATTTCATTGAGATACCAATACCTGCAATGATGTTGGTTGCATGTCCAGTAGTAGAAGCCTGAGCAATATGTTTAACAGGCGCAAAGTCAGTGCCTGTGTAGTACTCCGTAATCCATACCATTGCAGCAGTTAACACCAGACCCACCACACAAGAACCAAACAAGCCCATTGCCGATACAGTCTTATCACCCACCATGGTTAATGGTTCAGGGAAAATATATACAGTCACAAAATAAAATGCGACTAACGATAAAATTCCTGAAACAATCAGTCCACGATATAAAGCAGGCATGACATTGCGCATCTCAGGCTTAGCTTTAACAAAGGAAACGCCAATGATAGAAGCAATGATAGATACACCACCTAAGATCAGTGGATAGATAATCGCAGCACCCGGAGCAGATACCACCATCAGTGCACCCAAGGCCATTGTCGCAATCAAAGTCACTGCATAGGTTTCAAATAAGTCTGCTGCCATACCTGCACAGTCACCTACATTGTCACCGACGTTATCTGCAATCACAGCTGGATTACGTGGATCATCTTCTGGGATACCGGCTTCAACTTTACCTACTAAGTCCGCTCCGACATCTGCACCTTTAGTGAAAATACCACCACCTAAACGCGCAAAGATAGAAATAAGTGAAGAACCAAAGGCAAAGCCTAGTAGAGGTTTTAATGTTGCTGAATCAGGCGTTGCTAAACCACCAATCAGGTAAGTAAAAATCGATACGCCTAATAAACCAAGGCCGACTACTAACATACCCGTGATAGCACCACCACGAAATGCGACATCTAGTGCAGGACCGATACCATGGGTTGCCGCTTGTGCAGTCCGTACGTTCGCACGCACTGAAACATTCATGCCTATGAAACCGCAAGCACCAGACAACACAGCCCCTAATACAAAACCTGCTGCAGTTTTTGTATCAAGGAAAGCTGCAATCAAAATCGTCAAAATTACACCGACGATAGCAATCGTGCGGTATTGACGAGCAAGATAAGCTGCAGCGCCTTGTTGAATTGCATTTGCGATTTCTTGCATACGCGGATTACCAGCATCCTGAGCAAGAATCCAACTGCGAGAAATGAGACCATAGATAACGGCGATTAAACCGCACACTACAGCGAACCATAAACCTGTTGAAGCCATATGTCTCCCCTCAAATTGATAACACCAGTTTTAACTTCATGTTCTAACTACTAATTTAACTACTTATTAAACTACATACTAACGACTACCAAACACCAACTTACTTCACCTACTAAACACTTATGCTTCAAGCTGCGCTATTTTGAATACCTGCTTAAAGATCTTTGCATCAAATCATCTCCTCTATGATCTGTCGCAACAAAAACGTACTCTTGTTTTAAAAATTTAAGCACTGGAGTGCTTTAAACTGAGTTCAAAAAAAAGCGGACCAGAGTCCGCTTAAGTCATTCCATATCGCAGCTCAAAACAAAGAAAAAATTATTCACTTAAGGCCGCAAAAGCACTATCCCGAATCACATCAACAGGCCCCACACCTGCAATCTTGCGATATTTCGGCGCACCAGGTTTACCCGAGGTCGCCCAATCGTTGTAATAACCTACTAATAATTTTGTTTGTCCGTGATAAACCTCGAGACGTTTTTTCACAGTCTCTTCACGATCATCATCACGCTGAATTAACTCTTCACCGGTTACATCATCTTTACCTACAACCTTAGGTGGATTAAAGGTCACATGATAAGTACGACCTGAAGCAGTATGCACACGACGACCACTCATACGTTCAATAATGGATGAGTCTGGTACATCGATTTCTAATACATAATCAATCAATACACCAGCATCTTTCATTGCATCCGCTTGCGGTAATGTACGTGGAAAACCATCAAACAAATAACCACTCGCACAATCTGGCTCTTTCAGACGATCTTTCACCAATCCTATGATGATGTCATCCGACACCAAGCCACCTGCATCCATTACCTTCTTTGCAGCCAAGCCCATAGGCGTACCTGCTTTTACAGCAGCACGTAACATGTCACCCGTAGAGATTTGGGGAATATTGAAATGTTCTTTGATAAACGCCGCTTGCGTACCTTTGCCCGCACCCGGTGCCCCCAATAAAATCAACCGCATTATTTTTCCTTATTTTTAATCTTGTTCAGACTGACCTAGCATGGGTGATGAAGCATGTCTCCCCTCAGTCAGCATGAACCATCTCAGACAGCCAATAGCTCATCCACAACTTACCACAGAATTTTGCACGTCTCGGAACTTGGGAGCAAGCTTAAAAAGCTTAAACTCGCTCCAGAAAATGCAATCTGAGAGAGTAATGAATTAAATCAGGTACTTAGCGCAAAGAGCTGAGCCTTATTTTGTTTTCTGTTTGATATCGCCCAAGCAAAGATATTTCATCTCTACATAATCCTCTATGCCGTGATGTGATCCCTCACGCCCCAAACCAGATTGTTTGACACCGCCAAACGGCGCTTCAGCCGTTGAAATGAGACCCGTGTTAATGCCCACCATACCGTACTCCAATGCCTCACCCACTCGAAAGATACGACCTATATCGCGACTGTAAAAATAACTCGCCAAACCAAACTCGGTATTGTTAGCTAAGGCAATCGCTTCTTCTTCAGTTTTAAAACTAAACACGGGGGCAACAGGACCAAAGGTTTCTTCACGAGCGCAACGCATCTCACTCGTCACATGAGAAAGTACAGTCGGTTGATAAGCACGCTCACCTGCACGCTGTCCACCCGTTACTAATTTAGCGCCCTTACTCAAAGCATCGCTCACATGTAATTCAATTTTTTCTAAAGCTTGTTCATCAATCATGGGTCCTTGTTGAACACCAGGCTCAAATCCATTACCAATACGTATCGCTTTTGCTTTAGCTGCAAACTTTTCTACAAATTTTTCGTAAACAGTCTCTTGTACATAAAAACGATTCGCACAAACACAGGTTTGTCCTGCATTGCGATATTTACTAATCATGGCACCTTCTACCGCGCTATCAATATCGGCATCATCAAACACGATGAACGGTGCATTACCACCTAACTCTAAAGAGATTTTCTTAATCGTTGGCGCACATTGCGCTGCAAGAATGCGACCTACTTCTGTCGAACCGGTGAAAGATAAATGACGTACCGTATCACTACTACACAATAATTTTCCGATTTCTATCGAGCGCTGACTATCTGCAGTCAACACATTTAAGACACCCGCAGGCAACCCTGCACGATGCGCTAATTCTGCTAACGCTAATGCAGAAAGTGGTGTTTGTTCTGCAGGCTTGATCACTACCGTACAACCTGCCGCTAATGCAGGTGCAACTTTGCGAGTAATCATCGCAATCGGAAAATTCCATGGTGTGATCGCAGCGCAGACACCTATCGGCTGTTTTAACACTAACAGTCTGCGATTTTGATCGGTCGATGGAATCGTTTCACCATAAATTCGACGACCTTCTTCCGCAAACCATTCCACAAAACTTGCGCCATAGGCCACTTCACCTTTTGCTTCTGCTAAAGGCTTACCTTGTTCTGCTGTCATGATGCGTGCTAAGTCATCCGCATGCAGCATCTGCAAGCGATACCACTCCATTAAAATTGCAGCACGCTCTTTAGCAGTCTTATCACGCCATAAAGGCCAAGCCTTATTTGCAGCATCAATTGCTATACCTGCCGCTTGTTGCGTGAGATTGGCTACCGACGCAATCGTTGTACCGGTTGCAGGATCATGCACATCAAACGTGCCTTCACCACTGACCCATGCACCATTTATATAAGCAGCATTTTTTAAAAGCGCAGGATCAGCTAATTGCGAAATAGGATGTGATTGATCAGTCATAGATTAGCGTTACTCAATAAAATAATTAAGAACGGTATTATGGCAGAGGACGCAATTAAAACGGCTTCATCACAGAAAACAGCATTCTTGGATCTGACTTAGGATCAGTACTAGAAATAAAACGCTGCGACTCAGCAATCGTTGCTTCCACCATCAAACCTGTCATATCACGATAACGCAAACCTGCGCCATGTGAACGCAGTGAAGAAGTGGTTTCTGAACGATTAGGATTGAGATTTAAACGTGCCTCTGCATAATCGGTGAAAACAAAAAACTGTATCTTGCCATTTGCTAAACGTGGAATGAATTTTTCCGCTGGCATATCTTTGCGTAATTCCATTAATAAACCAAATCCGCTATCGCCTGCGACTGCACCACTGTCATACGCACGGCCTAGCGTTGATCCACCAAATAGAACCTGCTCACCTGATAGCAAGGTGTCAGATGACCACTGACCTAAAAAATTAAATTGCAAACTAAAATCTTGTGGCAAGCCTTGTAAACGCGAAGCGGAATATTTTAGTTTGGTAAAACGTTGAGAGAAACCACTCACTGAAGGTGCTAAAGCATTCGTACCAATAGAACCCAAAGCATCCAAACCTTGTGAAATGCCGACTGTCGCTTCTGTGTTGCCATTGAATCGACCTAAATCGACTGCTGCTAGAGATACATCGGCTACAGTAGAGCTATCAGCAATTAGCTCTGATCCATCAGACATGGTACGACTATGATTCAATGTCAAACCACTATCAACAAATAACGATATACCACGACTACGTTTTAAGGGATATCGAACACGAGGACCTAAAGAATATGAATTACTTTCTATACCCACTAAACTAGCACCGAGTTTTGCAGAAGCTGCTAAACCACCCATGCTCACTACCATACCTTGATCACCGACAAAGGTGGAATAGCGTACTGTCACAGCGCGTAAATACTCATTTAATGCTGAAGTACTCAATCCTAAAGACAGTACGCCAGGACGGGTAGGAGAAGGATTACTAATATTCACATTTAAATTCGTATTCCACTCACCCAAAACTCGCGACAAACTATTATTCATACTAAACAGAGAGCTAACTTTAGGTGGATCTACCAAGCTCACCACTAACTCAGATGCACCTAAGGCAGAACCTTGACGTAAGACACCTGCAGCTCTCACACCAGGAATGTCATTTAATATCAACAAAGCTTTTTCTAAACTTTTTAAATCAATCGGCTTTTTACCAACCACAGGAGCAAGCAAACGCTCTACTAATTGTTGCGCCGCATCTGTTCCACCTTCTGTAAATGCGGCTTCTATATAACCTTCAACTACCCGTATGGAAAATAATCCATCTTTCACTTGCTGCGGCGGTACAAATACGCGCACTAGAAAAAAACCATCTGTACGATAACGCGACTCAAGCTGATCAGCCGCTTTTCGTAAGGCTTCTAATGAAACACGCTTACCCTCCAATGGCCCAAAAATTTTCTTGATTTGCTCAGGTGGATATTGCGTTACACCTTCCACTTTGATTTGTTTAATCGTAAATTCAATTTCATCCACTGCTTTAGAGACTGGTGCTTTTTCTGGTGTCTCTATCTTTAAATCAAAATTTGGCAAACCCGGTAAAGGTAAAGGCGCCACACGTAAGCGTGAGGTATCTGCATCGCCCGCAGGTACTTGCGCATGCGCCAATTGCAGCTGCAGTACACAAGCTGCAAACAAACAAGTCGCTAGCACTACACGAAACTTATAGTTATTTTTTGAATAGATATATTGCATGGTTTTTACTCTAGGCGAATGCTTCAACATGATAATCACTTCACTATTTGAAATTAGGATTTACTAACCTACGGGTTGACATTATTTATCTTCCATCACCACACGCGTGGTTAATAATCCTTGCTTAACGCGCTCAGCATGAAAATGCACCAATGCCTCATCAGGATAAGTACGTTCCATCTCCAATACACGCTGCGCAATACCTTGTGGATCGGTATAGTCCGTACTCTGCAAATCTACATGCGTCATACTTTTTTCAGCTAAACCTTGATACATCGTCATGTAATCTTTGAAATAAGCTGAATCAGCACGTTCTTGTGTCACTGGTGTATATAAAGTCACTGCAGTAACTTTACCTTTCAATACCACATCACCAATCGGCATAAAGTTAATATCAGGATCACATTTCGCAACCACTTCTTGTGTGCAGCAGATACGCGTACCAAAATATTTATTCACACCTTCAGTTCGTGCTGCCGTATTCACCGTATCACCCAATGCAGTGAAGTCCATACGATTATGTGAACCAAAATTTCCTATGGTGGCTGAACCACTATGAACGCCGATACGAGTCACACCTAACTTAATACCTTGTGCATTTTGTTGTTTGCGAAATTCCTCGCAGTAGGCATCTAACTCCAATGCACAACGCACTGCACGTGATACGTGATCCGGTTGCGGCATAGGCGCATTAAAAACCGCCATAATCGCATCACCAATAAATTTATCTACCGTGCCAGCATATTTAAAGACAGTCTCACAACCACCATCGAGATAACTATTTAAGACTTCTGATAATTTTTCTGACGGCAGCTCTTCAGACAAGGTTGTAAAGCCTGCGATATCAGAAAAAATAAACGTCGCATCTTGACGCACACCAGAAATACTCAAGGACTCAGGATTCTCAACTAATCTATCCACTACAGCGGGTGCTACATAACGAGAAAAAGCACCTTGTATAAACTGACGTTGCTTTCTTTCTGCCCGCCCTATCAACATATCCATCATCCACAATGCAAATGCCATTGATAAAGTGGGACCGACTAAGGGTAACAAAGGTAAGCCTGCTCTGAATCCAAAAAATCCTATCAGCCATAAAGCGAACACTGTACAAAAACCAACAGACACACTAATCAACAAACCTCTACCTAATAAGCCTATAGATATACCAATTAAGGCCATCAACAAACTTATCAATACTATTTTTTCAGTCGTGATGACATGTGGCTGTCTGTGTTCAATCAACTGCGATAGTCCGTGTGCCTGCACTAAAATCCCTGGCATCACGCCATCATCACCATCATCCACAATCGCTAACGGTGTGCGATGTTTATCCGTAATAGAAAGTACAGCGCCAATTAATACAATTTTTCCTTCAAACCAAGCTTTAGGCATGACCTTAATCGCATGCGCAGGAAATGTTTTAAATGGAGTTGCACCATCTGCAGCATGCGGGCGCCATGCAATTTGTGTCCATTCTTTATTTGAATTCACACCCATGATTTGCGCACCACGTCGCGCAAAACCCATGGGCATGCCTGGCTCATTCTCACCTGGAAAAATCCATCTCACCGTTCCGTCAAAAGGATCAGTAGCGAGATTTGCAGCAGCACGTAAATTTTCTGGAACAAAGACATTTAGATACTCTAACTGATCTTCATCCACAATAGCTTTTGTCACCGTATAACTGACAAAAACAGGAATCGTCATTTCACGCAAAGTCTTAGCCAACAACTGATCTTTGCTTTCTTCAGTCGGAGAATCAATCAGTACGTCAAGCCCCACAGCTTTCGCGCCTTTGGCTTCTAACTCGATCAGTAATTGCGCAAGAAACTCTCTATCCACTGGAGAGCGATAAGCAAATTGTTTTAATGTATCTTCAGTCAGCGCAGCAACGACAATCTGTTCAGACTGCGGTTCAGGCGGCTGCATCGCAGCGATACGAATGTCTGCAGCTGAATTTTCCAAGCTCTTAAATAAACTCAGATTGAGTGACAACAGCGAAGCAAGTGCTGTTGCACCCAACGCCACGCCTAAGCCAGACGCAAACTGCTTCCAGTTGCGTTTATTACTCATCTGGGATTGGTACTACTAATGGATGCATTCTCAGAGAGCGATTTAAGTAAGGCATCGGCTTGTTGTACACAACCTTTTTCTAACATCCATGCTGCACGAATAAAATCATTCGTGATTGATGTAGGAACTGTCGTTAAGGTAATCACAAATTCTTGCTGATCGATATTTACTAACAAGGTCGTCACGCCATCGAATTTACTTAAGTCTGGCATTTGCATTCTGTCTTGGCCAATCTCCCATACAAAATCAGCGCGCCATGAACGATCACCTGGATAAATCACAAATTTTTGTTCAGTCGAATTATTCGGACGCCATAACAAAGGTTTATCGCCTTCTGTTAAGCATCGTGGGCCACCACGCGTGATATCAATTAATTCTGGTTCTG
>JAIXOW010000359.1 GCA_027486615.1 Oxalobacteraceae bacterium
CGTGATCATGAAATGTCCATGAAGGTGTGATGATGAAGTCACCACGTCGCATGGTGGTACGTTCACCATCTACTGCGGTGTAAGCACCTTCACCATCCATCACTAAGCGTAGTGCTGATTGTGTATGTCTATGTGCTGGTGCGACTTCACCAGGAAGAATCAACTGCAAGCCTGCATATAAAGATTGTGTAATCGCAGATTGACCTTGCAAGCCTGGATTTTCTAAAATTAATACACGACGCTCTGCTTGTTCAGCAGTGATGAGCTGTCCTGCTTCCATCACTTTGTCGCGTAAATTTGCATAACGCCACAATGCTGGTTGAGCAGGACTATTCGGTGACTTAGGTACTAGTGCACCGAGCACTTCCCACAATGGCGTCATATGATCTTTTGCTATGCGATCGTAATACGCTTGCTTTGCATTATTTGATTTTTCTTGCATGCTGACTCCTTATTAGGTTCCGCTGGCATAAAACGCATCGGCATAGACTTGTTCTGCTTGTATGCTACGCTGCTTAACGAGTACTGCTGCTGCTTCCACCATAGGTGGAGCGCCACAGATATAAGCTCGCCAATCATTAAAGTTAGGAATGTCTTGTGCGATGACGTCTGTAATAAGACCAACGCGATAACCTGAATTTTCTTCATTGTCAGTGGTGACAACGATTTCAAGTTTTACATTTGAATGGTTTTTTTGCAGCGCTTGTAATTCAGCGAGACCATAAATGTCTTGCGGCGAACGGACACCAAAGTACAAATGAATAGGGTTCTGCATACCTGCTGCTATCGCTCCACGCACAATTGATAACACTGGTGCAAGACCAGTACCACCAGCCACACACAACATAGGACCGGTGTGTTGTGTACGTAGATACGCTGTGCCCAAAGGACCTGAGACACGCACTGCATCACCTATTTTTAATTCATTAAAGAGATAACCGGTAACACGACCATCAGGCACATAGCGAATATGAAACTCTAGTTCTTCGTCTGTACATAAGCCCGCCATGGAGTAAGGACGACTGCAGTCCTTATTAAATTCTAAGGTGGCGTATTGACCGGGTGAGTAAGACAGTGGTTTATTCGTACGCAAGCGCAGACGTTTTATGTCATGCGTGACATCGTCTATCGCTGTCACAGTGGCTTTAAGTATGCGTGCTGGATGAGTGACGATTTCATCTTGCTCAGGTATTTCAATCGCACAGCTCTCGGTTAACACACTAGTACAAGCGAGTATGTAATCGCCTTCTGAAGGGTTGGTGATTTTGGCTTCACGCCCTGTTTCCAGTAACTGACCTCTTACCACCTTGCAGCGGCAAGTGCCGCAACGCCCTGACATACAGCTATAGGAAATCGGCACGTCATTGGCGCGCAAAGTCTCAAGCAGATTGGCACCTGCTGTGATGGGCAATACCCTATCCAAAGGATGAACGACTAATTCCATGGTCTCCACTTTTTCTTATAAGAATATGGAGATGAGTATAGGAATCTGAGTAAAATTAAGATATAGAATTACCCGAATTATATATATTCATATTTTGAATACTACTCACGTGAACCTTAAAGATATAGACCTTAACTTGTTGATAATATTTCAACAACTTTTACAAGAACGCAGAGTCTCTGCGGTAGCGACTACGTTGGGACTGACTCAGCCCACCGTAAGTAATGCCTTGAATCGTTTGCGTAAGCAGTTAAACGATGATTTGTTTATACGCACCTCTAAAGGCATGGAGCCCACCGCCTATGCCATGCAATTAGCCGAACCTATAGGTTATGCCCTCGCCTCTATACAAGAAACATTAAGTCAGCGCACACGTTTTGAAGCGACAGAAAGCAAACGCAAATTTATCGCCGCTATTACCGACATCGGTGAGATTTATTTTTTACCGAAATTAATGGACTTACTAGCAGAGACTGCGCCAAATATTTCACTCAACACCATACGTTCTACGGGAAGTAATTTAGCCGACGATATGGAAGCAGGCAGAATCGATTTAGCCATAGGATGGTTACCGCATCTGAAATCCGGTTTTTTTCAACGCAGGTTATTCGTGCAAGATCATGTTTGTATGTTTAGACGTGGTCATCGATTAGATAAAACAGCCACACTCACACAAGCAGAATTTGAAGCAGAAAATCATGTGGTGGTATCAGCAGTAGGAACGGGACACGCTACTGTTGATGCCTCAATTGAAAAATTAGGTGTACATCGTAAAGTGTCACTCACTGTGCCGCATTTTGTCGCAGTCGGTCACATCTTATCCAGTACCAACATGATAGCTACTGTACCGGAACGCTTCGCAAGACATTGCGCCGCACCTTTTAATCTGACTTATGTTGCATTACCTATGCAATTACCTGAAATCGGTATTAATTTATTTTGGCATTCGCGATTTCATAAAGAAGTGGGCAATCGTTGGTTACGCAATTTAATTTTTGATATGTTTAGTGACTGATATTACAACTACCTAAGCCACATGAGGAATGGCATCCCAGTCAGTTGTATAGCTGGGTGATTTTCTTTCTTGCCGCATGGCCCAACCACCGGTTTTACTATTCATTAATCCTTGCGTTGAGACGCGCAAAGTCGCACGTCCATAGCGCGCATTCACACCATCTAATGCTTGCATCAATGCGTTGTTGTGCGTTGTTGCTGGTGTAAGTAAATCTCCCTGCCATTGGGTTAATGGCGTAATCTCACTCAACATTACTCCCGCTTTTTTATACGCATACTCTGGCTTCCATATTTTCTCTAATAACCAAGCAGCCCAACGATTGATCATCAAACTATCATTCGTAGGTTGTGGCAATGCTATCGAAAGTGTGGGGTTGTATTGTGGCAGCTCAGGACGAAATCGATTCGTCATTAAAAATACTTGTACGACAGCGGTCTGACTATCTTGCGCACGTAATTTACTGCAGGCATTCGCAACGAAAGTAGAAAGTGCATCTTTCAGTACATCTAATTCATTCACCATCTCACCAAATGATCGACTCGCAATGATTTGCTGCTTAGGTGGTGTAATGTCTTCTAAATCTATACACGCAAGACCTTGTAATTCACGCTGTGTTTTTTCCATCACCACACCAAATTCTGCACGCAGTGTTGGCGTATGTGCTTCACGCAAATCGCGTATGGTTGTGATGTCGTATTGCGCAAGTCGCTGTGTGAGACGTCGACCTACTCCCCACACTTCTGATACCGGCCATTGCGATAACAACCTACTTTTTTGATCTTCAGATAAATCATTAAAGTTAAACACGCCTTTAGAACGTGGATGTTTTTTCGCGACTTGATTGGCTAGCTTTGCAAGTGTTTTAGTGGGACCTATGCCTACACAGACTGGAATGCCTACCCAAGATCTAATCCGTGCGTGTATGGCATAGCTCACGCTACGTA
>JAIXOW010000126.1 GCA_027486615.1 Oxalobacteraceae bacterium
GTACATGATAAGAAGGTCAAGGGTGCCACAATCTCCAGCATCGAAGAAGTCGAAGGAGGTTCAGGAGAAGAAGATGATGATGAAGTATTGGAGATCATCAACGCGGTCAGGGCTCGACGTGGCAAACCGCCGTATAAGTTCAGGGCCGGCCAAGGAAAGGCCGGAGGTGCCTTAATCAACAAGGTTAACGTACAATGCCATTATTGCAAAATAATGGGTCATTTCCAACGAGACTGTCGCAAGAGGATTCAAGCGAAGGCCAAGATGGTGTTCCCCAGCAAGGTGTCCTCCATTGGGAAAAACGGCGACAAAGGAAATGACCATGAAGAAGAAGATTTGGGTGGCCAAGGTAACAAATTGGATTGGAATTCTTTAAACTACTAACCGACGTGACCAATGCTCCAAGTCAACGTCGTAACATACAAAACCGTACCCCATTATTTCTCAACACTATCATGATGTTATTTAGTTCTGTCATTTCCGGCATTCTTGGTAAAAGACAACTCGGACGAGTATTTTTGGAAGCCGAAATATTCAAAAAGAAAAATAAAGTTTTGTATGATACTGGAGCAGATATCTCTTGTTTAGATGAAAAAGAATTCCGCAAGATCCCCATTGATTTAAGACCTAAGGCCAATGCATTCAGCACCTATCGACAATATCTGTCAGCCTCGAAAGATCCGTTAGTAGTAAAAGGAGTTTTTGATATCCCAATTAAGATATGCGGGAGAACAATTTACCATCCCTTCTATGTTATCAAAAACTTAAGTGATCCTGTCATCCTAGGGGCCGACTTTATACATGAACACAAATTATCCTATTGCCCCGAAAAACGAGATTTCTTTTGGAGTGCTAAGAAATGGGTAACCGGGGTTGCCACTCTAACCACTGCCTGCGTTTTGCCAGCCTTTTCAGTTGCTAGTGTGAAAGTAAATCTACACACCAGCGAGAAAACAAGGCCCGACCAGCCCAGACCTGTGCTGGTCACCATACAGGATACAGAAAACCCCCTGTTAGTCGGAGGTCCAGGACTTATTACTCCGGACGCCCAAGGACAAGCTGTAGTGGAAATCAGGAACTGTGGACCGGATCACCTGGAGTATCCAAGAGGGCAAACGATTGGCACTCTGGAAAATGCTGAGGACTACGAAATCGAATTAATGGACCCAAATCGACTTAATGCCATTGTAGAAAGGAATAAACGTAATCAGGTACCTATGACCCCAGAAATTGAACAGTTTATTGAAGAAAATGCAAAGATTAATGTGCCCAATAATTATGCAGAGAAATATAGGCAAGTACTAAAGAAACATCACGCTGTGTTTAGTCGTGATAAAACGGATCTGGGTAGATCAAACCTAATTCAACATGAAATTCACCTGAAGTCGGATGAGCCGATTTATGTCAAACAATTCAAGATGCCGGATGTCCACCGTGATTATCTGGAAGAACAAGTGAAGGAATGGTTGAAATTGGGTATTGTACAACCAACCCGAAGCAGGTATAACAGTCCTATGTTTTTGGTTAACAAAAAGGATGGAGGCTTTCGAGTCGTTCAAGATTTCAGGGCATTAAATGCAAATAGTCATATTGACAAATACACAATGAAAGATGTTAGTGAATGTATTGGAGAAATAGGCCGTTCCAACTCCACAATATTTTCGACCCTAGATCTTACTTCAGGATTTTGGCAAATGTTGTTACATCCTAAATCTAGGCCCTATACTGCTTTTACCATACCTGGTATGGGACAATTTCAGTGGGTGACTTCAGCTATGGGTCTGTTAGGATGCCCTTCAACCTTTCAGCGACTAGTGGAGGCTGTGGTAGAAGGCCTATCAAACATCATTGTGTATATCGATGACCTCATTGTGCATTCGGATTCCCATGAGCAACATCTACGAAGTCTGGACCAATTGTTTGAACGACTACGGGCTCACAATCTGAAAGTCAATTTAAAGAAGTGTGTCTTCGGAAGTAAGGACGTAATGTACCTTGGATTTCATCTAACTGAATCAGGTATCAAACCAGGAGTTGATAAATTAAAGGCAGTAAAAGACACTTTGCCCCCGAAAAATGTTCACGAAATTCGACAGTTCTTGGGCCTATGTAATTTCTTTAGGACCCATGTTAGGAACTTTGCACAAGTATCAGCTCCACTGACTGCCCTCACTAAGAAAGACTCACCCTGGAAGACTGGCCCTTTGCCCACAGACGGTCTGAAAGCTTTTCGGGAATTACAATCCATTTTATGTTCTGAGCCGGTTGTGGATTATCCGCGCAAGGATCGACCCTATTCACTCATCACCGACGCTTCATTGGGTGACGAGAAAAATGAAGGAGGTCTTGGAGCGATCCTGACACAACAAAATAAGAAAGGTGAGCATTTTGTAATCGCTTATGCAAGTCGAAAATTACAAAAACATGAAAAGAATTATACACCTTTCTTGCTTGAGATGCAAGCTGCTATTTGGGCCATGGATCATTTTTCAACGTATTTAATTGGAAGACATTTTACATTATATACCGATCACAAACCTCTAGAAAAGCTAGGCAAAGTACATACTCGGACCTTCAATCGGCTACAAGAAATAATGAATACCTACGATTTTGAGATAATGTATAAGAAAGGATCCGAAATGCCAGCTGATTTCCTGAGTCGAAATGCAGTCAACACCATTAACCTCAATAACTCTGATTTAGCTGAAAAACAGCAAAAAGATACGTTTTTAGCTATGTTGCGTAACTTTCTGTTACACAAGGTTTTACCGACAGATGAAAATACTGCTCGTTTGATTTACCATCTTTCCACGGATGTTTTTATCGAAAATGATGTCATGTGGCGACGACTGAAAATACGGAATGAGCCCGGCAGGGTAGTCATACTGCTACCCCGGGTTCTAGTAGAAGATGTCTTGCAACAAGCTCACGGGCATCTCCTCACCGGCCACGACGGCGAAGGTAAAACTAAAGATAGAATTTTGCAGAGTTATTGGTGGCCAAAAATGGACAAAGATATTGTTGACCACATACAAAAATGTCACAAATGTCAAGCCCGCCGCACAGATCATAAAGCTCCACCACAGTTATTGTCACCTCTGCCACAATGTACTGAACCCAATCAACGAATTCATTGTGATCTATTTGGACCGCTCAAAATCTCTGGTAATGCTAAAAAGTTTATACTTTGTATGACAGATGCATTTACAAAATATGTCGAATTGGTAGCGTTACCTGACAAGGAAGCCCTTACAGTTACATCAGCCATATTCAATCGATGGATTTGTCGATA
>JAIXOW010000097.1 GCA_027486615.1 Oxalobacteraceae bacterium
AATCTCTGTGCCAATCATGCACAAATCGGTCTTCATGAAACGCTGGTGCTAAAAGTCAAAAATAGTGGTGTAGCAGACACATTTTGCTTAGGACGTAGACCCAAAAAAATCACAACGCCCCGCAATGCAGCATGAAAATTGCACTGATTAATTGCACGACTATCGGCAAAGATTGTTTTGCTAGTGATTTGCGGCTACCCTATACCGGCTTTTTAGAGCTAACGATGATTTACAATGCAGGCAAAGACCTGCCCGACGGCATAATCAATATGCCGAACGGATTAGAGAAAGTTGGAGTCCCATGCGAGTAGCAGTGATAGGTGGCGGTGTTATCGGCGTAAGCACCGCCTATTACTTGGCCGAAGCAGGCCATGAAGTGATGGTGGTTGAACGCTATGGCAACGTGGCGCAAGAAGCCAGTTTCGGCAATGTGGATCTCATGGGTCCCAACAGCACATTACGTCAATGGACAGTGCCAGGGCTACCTTACCGCGCTCTATCTATGCTGTTCCGTCAAGAATCGCCGGTTGCCTTTAGCGCACGATTTGAACCCGCGATGTGGTCATGGATACGACGCTGGATTTCAGAATGCAGGTTGCAGCGTTTCAAGGAAAATCAACAACGTTTAAAAATGCTGGCTGACTATAGCGCACAGCAAATGTCTCAGCTCATTCAAACGCATGAAATGGATTTTCAGCAGCATAAAGCAGCGATGGTGATGTTTCGTACCGCGAAAGATTTGCAACTTGCGCGCTTAACTATGCAATTACTCG
This sequence comes from Oxalobacteraceae bacterium, assembly GCA_027486615.1. Classification (GTDB taxonomy): domain Bacteria; phylum Pseudomonadota; class Gammaproteobacteria; order Burkholderiales; family Burkholderiaceae_D; genus Pernthalerella. The sequence continues at coordinate 774 of JAIXOW010000097.1, forward strand.
GTGAGTCCGGCACCAATCATGAACTGCTAGATCAAGAAGCCGCAAGGCAAATGGAGCCAGCGCTTTCGACTGAAGTGGAATTTCATTCAGGACTTTATCTCCCTGATGATCAGGCAGGAAATTCTCCTTTGTTCGTTCGACAAATGAAAATCCTTTGTCAAAATCTGGGTGTTGAATTTCATTTCAATAATCATGTTCAATCCATACGCAACGAACAAAATAAAGTTGAATTGCAGATTGATGGTCGTTCCGTCATGGTTGATGCATTGGTGATTGCAGCAGGTAGTGAAACCGCCAAACTCATGCATGGCTTAGGAACACACTTACCTCTCTATCCAGTCAAAGTCTATTCAGCCTCAGCAGCAGTGCAAGAATATGAAATGGCGCCTAAGGTTTCTTTATTTGATGACACGTATCAGGTTTCCATCACTCGACTAGGTAAACGTATACGTATTGCTGGTTGTGCTGAAATGGGATCTTCTTCAGTAAACCTCCATCAGAAAGCAGTCAACACACTGGTTAAAGTTGCGGATGATTGGTTTCCGAACGCTGCGAATTATCGTCATGCGAATTTCTGGAGTGGTACAGCAGGTATGCTGCCCGAAGGCATACCGCTACTGGGTGCTACCAAACATCCAAATATTTTTATTAATGCTGGTCATGGTGCAGGAGCTTGGGCACTGGCTGCAGGTAGCGGCAAACTGTTAGCAGATATTATTTCCCAACGCGAACCAGAAATTGATATGCAAGGTCTAACGCTCGCTCGTTACGATAACAAGCACTAACATGAACTCCACAGCGCTGTATCGTATTACGCAAATTCGCGCAATCGAACAGGCTGGAATAGCTTCCCTTCCCCCCTACACTTTAATGCAACGTGCTGGAGCAGCCGTTGCTGCTGCAGCTAAAAGCATGCTAGCTGATGATGTTTACGAAAAACGTATACTCATAATTGCTGGCCCTGGAAATAATGGCGGTGATGGTTGTGAAGCAGCGTCAGTGTTAGCGCAACATGGCGCGAAAATTTTTATCCATATCAAACCCAGTTCTGGTTCTTTATCGCCTGATTCAGTTATCGCATTTGAACATGCCGTTGAAAATAAATGTGAATTCATAGAGCTAGAAAAAATTGATTTCTCTTCCTACGATCTAGTAATTGATGCGCTATTTGGCATAGGCTTATCAAAAGCTATTCAAGCACCATATCGTGATTTGATTGTTGCGTTAAACAGCACACACGAGCAGCAGGCTGTGCCTGTGTTAGCGGTAGATGTGCCTAGTGGATGTGATGCCGATACAGGCTGTGTCGTCGGACCGGAAGGTATTGCCGTTCGCGCTGATAAAACCATCACCTTCATTGCCAATAAAATAGGACTTCATACAGCAGTTGGCCGTGATTACGCAGGAGTTGTTGAGGTTAATACATTAGATCTTCCAGAAAATTTATTTTTCTCTCCCTATGCAACATTAAATCATCCTAGCTTATTTGACTCAGCCATTAAAAAGAGAAATCATGCTTCACACAAGGGGTCTTATGGTGATGTAAAAATCATAGGTGGTGCACGCGGTATGGCGGGTGCAGTTGTGTTAGCAAGTCGCATGGCTCTGCATGCTGGTGCGGGTCGAACCTATGCTGTGTTTTTGGATGATGTACCTGCGTATGACAACGCACATCCGGAAATCATGTGTCGTGCTGCTGATAATTGTGATTTAACTGCTAATTGCCTCGTTATTGGACCAGGACTAGGTACAAGTCGAGCTGCACATGACGTGTTATCTAAAGCACTCAGCGCAAAAACTGCATTAGTACTTGATGCTGATGCATTGAATTTAATTGCAGTTGAAGCAGGACTACAAGTAAAACTTAAAACTCGAACTGCTTCCTGCATTCTCACTCCACATCCTTTAGAAGCAGCACGATTATTAAATCAATCTGTAGAGCTTGTACAAGCAGATCGTGTCGCTGCTGCACAAACTATAGCGAAGCAATGGAACTGCGTTGTGATTCTGAAAGGTTCAGGTAGTGTGATTGCCCATGCTGATGGCAGAGTAGTGATCAACTCGACTGGTAATCCTGCGTTGGCTACTGCAGGGACTGGGGATGTGTTAGCGGGATGTTGTGGCGCATTGCTTGCGCAAGCGAATAGCAGTGCATGGGATGCTGCTTTAGCGAGCACATGGTGTCATGGCAAAGCTGCCGACACGCTGGCTGCTAAGATGTTTAAGAATAACGGACAACTAATAGGTCTGACAGCAAGTGAGTTAATTCCCGCAGTGCGCTATGAATTAAATCAGCTGATACATTGATGCGCTGTTTGAATGTATGAATTAATTTACTAACCGACCCGCTGCTATCGTAATCGTGCGTGCACATTTAGCTGCGATTGCAGCATCATGCGTCACTAAAACTAAGGTTGATCCATATTCTCGATTGAGTTCAAACATCATATTAATGACCGCCTCACCCGTAGCTGCATCCAAGCTACCAGTTGGTTCATCAGCCAATAACAATGGTGGATGGGTAACAAATGCCCTTGCCAAAGCTACACGCTGTTGTTCGCCACCTGAGAGAAATTTTGGATAATGCTGCAGTCGCTCCTTTAAACCGACTCGCGTTAACATAGCGATCGCTTTTTTTTCTACATCTGGATCGGCACGTAACTCTAAAGGCAGCATCACGTTTTCTAATGCTGTTAAATGCGCGAGTAATTGAAAGGATTGAAAGACAAAGCCCAGTTGCTGCATACGCATGGCAGCACGTTCATCTTCATTCAATGCGTAAATGTCCGTTCCATTAATACGAACTGAACCTGAAGTAGGATGATCTAGACCGGCGAGTAAACCCAATAAGGTCGATTTACCTGAACCAGAGGCACCCACGATTGCCAGCGTTGAACCTGACTGCACGGTAAAATTGATGTCAGTGAGAATATGGAGTTGGCCACTGGTGTCAGTGACGGTCTTATTAAGTGCGGTGACTTCAATCATGGGCAAATTAGGTGGAAAATTGAGTATGCAAGTAAAGAAATTAAAACATAAACCATGGCTATCTTATTGCATGCTGAGTTCGCTTGTATGGCTACTCACAATATTCGCAATGCCTGCGTATTCTGCATCAAAAACTGTGCTTGTGCTTGGTGATAGCTTATCCGCTGAGTATGGCTTAGCACGCGGTAAAGGCTGGGTGAGTTTGCTAGAAAACCAACTACTCTCAGCCAAGATTGATGCCAAAGTCATCAACGCTAGTATTAGTGGTGAAACCACTGCAGGTGGTAAAACACGTTTAGCAGCTCTACTACAGCAACATAAACCAACCATTCTGATTATTGAACTTGGTGGCAATGATGGACTACGTGGTCTTGCCTTGAAAACGACGGAAGCTAATCTGCGTGACATGATTAAACAGGCCAGTGCTTCGAAAGCGCAGGTCTTATTACTCGGTATGCAAATTCCACCGAATTACGGCACTGCTTACAGTAAGCAGTTTGCGGAAATATTCACCGCAGTAGGTAAAGAAAAAAACGTCAAACTAGTACGTTTTTTTCTTACAGGACTAGAAGATACAGAAAAGTTTTTTTTTTTTTTTTTCATCCATCCCAACGAACTCGCTCAGTCTATTTTGCTAGCGAATATCTGGCCTAGTTTGCAATCCCTGATTAAATAATATTCGGACAGTAGATGAAGTATCCCGCCCTAGTTACTGCTGATGCTTGTTTAATTCAACTCGAACAGTACGATAGCATTATCGATGTACGTTCTGAATCTGAATATGCATTGGATCATATTCCAGGTGCGATCAATTGTCCGGTTTTAAATAATGCACAGCGTATAGAAGTGGGCACGCTTTATAAACAGTCAAGTGCCTTTGATGCTAAAAAATTAGGTGCTGCACTCGTTGCTCAGAATGTCGCTCATCATCTAGAACATCATTTTCGTGATCACACGCGTGATTGGAAACCTCTTATTTACTGCTGGCGCGGTGGGAATCGCAGTGGCGCAATGGCACATATATTGGCAAAAATTGGATGGCCGGTTCATCAACTTGATGGTGGTTATAAAGAATACCGACGTTTTATCACCCAACAAATCAATCAACAAGCACAGAAATTATCATTCCAAGTTATTTGTGGACCAACTGGAAGCGGTAAAAGTCGCTTACTACAAACACTTGCAGCGCAAGGTGCACAAGTATTAGATCTAGAAAAACTGGCGGCACATAGAGGATCTGTGCTCGGCAATTTTCCAACTGAATCACAACCCACTCAAAAAATGTTTGAGTCACGTATCTGGGAAACCTTACGACACTTCGTCTCAGATCGTCCTGTCTATGTTGAATCAGAAAGTAAAAAAATCGGCAATTGCCGCGTGCCTGAACTCTTAATGGAAAAGATGCGGGCATCACCCTGTATAGCGCTAGAGCTTTCTTCAGAATCACGCGTACAGCTATTGATGGAAGATTATGCGCATTTCGTTCAACAACCTCACCTACTTTCCCTGCAATTAGATCATCTGATCACTTTGCATGGACGTGAAAAAATAAAGCGTTGGCATGGATTGGCAGAAGCAGGTTATCTCACTAATTTAGTACATGAATTACTCACTGAGCATTACGATCCTGCTTATTTGCGTTCTATACAACGCAATTTTTTACAATTATCGAGTGCGCAGTCTTTAACGCTAGCAAACATCAGTTCAAACGCGTTTCTTCAAGCAGCAAACGCTTTGCTGAGTTAACACATTACGTGGGATAAGAAGATACTAAGAAATAAGAGCAGAGGATGAAGGGTTAACCTATCATCCTCAGCTTATTAAATTAAGGCTTAGCTGGCGTTGCTGTTGGTGCAGTTGAAACTTTAGGTAGATCGGCCGGCTTGATGATTTCAGCTTTAGCGCGTTTTTTGATAATTGCTAAATAAGCCGCAGTTTCTTGCGTCGACAAAAATTCATCAATCTGTTGTTGCTCCGTTTTCATTGCGGCTTCGTCTGCAACAACTTCTTCAATTTTATTAATACGGAATATGCTGTATCCACGTCCCGGTATGGTCACTCCTACAAAGGCAGGCAATTTGGTTGTGGAAGCACGCATGACTGCTTCTAGAGCTGCCGGAGGTAAGTTCGCAGGCTTATTACGGGAAACTACCATCGCGTTACCAAATTCCGCCGACGCGCCTTTTTTCAACTCTGCAAGCTTCGCGATACCGGCGCTTTGAGTAAGCTGCTCCGCTTCAATCGCACTTACTTTATCTTCAATAGTAGAGCGCACATCTGCTAATGGAATTTTTGTTACTGGTTTGTATTCAAGCACACGACCAGCAATTAACATACGCGGCGCTACTTCAATCGCTTCTGTATTGTGCTTGTTATTCACTACGTCATCTGCAAACAGCGCATTTAAAAACTTAGGCTGGTTATAATAGGACACTTTCGGCAAAGCTGGATTAGGTTTTTTAGTCAAACCAGAAACTGTTTCTATTTTCAGTCCCAGTTTTTCAGCGACAGGCTTTAAGCTATCTGGCTGTTCATAGACTAAGTTAGTAAAAATTTCTGACATCTCTGCAAATTTCTTACCCACTTGCTGTTGTTTGATCTCATCGATCAAATTAGCTTTGACTTCTTCCAGCTTACGGGTTGCAGCAGGTTTGATCGCTGTCAGACGAATGATGTGATAACCAAAATCAGATTGAACGAGATTGCTAATTTCACCTTCTTTTAATACATAGGCAGCTTCTTCAAAAGGCTTGACCATCATGCCTTTACCAAAGAAATCTAAATCACCACCACGCTCTGCTGAACCAGGGTCTTGTGAATTTTCTTTGGCTAACTTAGCAAAGTCATTTGGATTTTTCTTGAGTTGTGCCAGTAGCTTTTCAGCTTTTTCTTTTGCCGCATTTTTTTGTGCAGCAGGCATATCTTTGTTAGCTGAGATCAGTATATGACTCGCTCTACGTTGCTCATCTGCTTTGTAACGTGAAATATTTTGTTCGTAATAAGTCTTAATGTCTGCTTCACTGACTGTGATTTTTGATTCCACCACATCTGGAGCTAACACAACAAACTCTGCTTTGATCACTTCAGGTAATTGAAATTGTTCGGCATGCTTAGTATAAAAATCCTGCAACTTAGCATCGGATATTTTTACTTGCGATTTAAAGTTCGTAACAGTAAAAGCTAATTCTTGTACATCACGCACTTGTTGATTTAAACGTGCAATATGAGTTGATACCGTCTTAGGCGAAAAGGCACTGCCCTGAACCGCTGCATTACTTTGTTGAATCGCCATATCACGACGCAAACTCGCTTCAAATTTATCCGTAGTTAAACCCTGCGCAGTAAGTAAATCTTGATAGCGCTTCATATCAAATTTTCCGTCAGCGCCGACTAAGCCCTCTATTTGAGAAATTGTTTTACGCAAAGTCTCATCGGATACTGTGAGATTGTTGTCAGCTACATAAGCAGCTAAGGCTTTTTGCGCTACGAGATTCTCCAACACGCCCTGACGAGCTTCTGGCGTATCAAAGACAGCCACATTGAATTGTTCGCCAAACATTTGACGGAAACGCTCTAATTGACGTGCTTGCGCTGCATCCCACTCACGTTGGGTAATCGATTGACCAGCCACCTTGGCTACAGTCGGTTCTTTATCCGACATGCGGGTGTAGCTCTCAAGACCAAAAAATGCAAATGAGGGAAAAATAATCAACAGCAGTAAAAACTGCATGAGACGCTGATGGGTACGAATAAATTCAAACATGATCTGCCACTCGAAATAGTCTCTGGCTAGCGAATTAGTCGCTGCCTTATTTTTAGCATGTTTACAATCCACGCCACATATGAAAAAAGGCGAACTAAGTTCGCCTTTTCGGTTTTTGGCGGAGTGGACGGGACTCGAACCCGCGACCCCCGGCGTGACAGGCCGGTATTCTAACCAGCTGAACTACCACTCCTTGTATTTCACTTGCTAGACTGACCAGTTGGTGGGTGCTGAGAGGCTCGAACTCCCGACCTACGCCTTGTAAGGGCGCCGCTCTACCAACTGAGCTAAGCACCCCATGAAACCCTACGATTTCTACTTAGTCAGCCAACTATGACGTTTGTCACCACGTCATAAAGACTGCTAGTTTACTGCATCTTTCAATGCTTTGCCAGGCTTAAATTTTGGTGTCTTAGAAGCGGCGATTTGAATCTCTGCTCCAGTACGTGGATTTCTACCTACGCGAGCTGCGCGGCTGCCTACTGCAAAGGTGCCAAAACCTGCCAACGTGACGGTACCGTCATGTTTTAAAGTTGTGGTCACTGCTTCAATTACTGCATCAAGTGCGCGAGCAGCAGATGCTTTTGAAATATCTGCTGACTTTGCTATCTCGTCGATCAATTCCGTTTTATTCACTGACATCCCCTTGGGAAATGGTATTAGATTCGTACCGATAAATTATTTTTTATGAATAGATTATCGGACGTCATGAAGCAGAATCTTCTGCAGGGGGTATTAAACTAGTCGAGCTTCATAGTGTCAAGAAATTTGCAGGACAATATGCACTTCAATCGAACTCAACGCAATTTATTGTCATTGAATAAAAACTTTACATCAAAAAAGCGCTCCTAAGAGCGCTTTTTTTTTACGTTACATCGATTCAGTGCTTGACAACTGAAGAATCTTTAACACCTTCAGCTACTGCAACTGCAGGTGCTGGAGCAGCTTCTTCATCTGATAATGGCACTGGTTTTCTTTCAAGTGCAATTTCCAAGACTTTATCAATCCAACGAACAGGCACAATTTCAAGACGATTTTTTACATTGTCTGGAATGTCTGCCAGATCTTTTACATTTTGCTCAGGGATCAATACCGTTTTAATTCCACCACGATGTGCTGCAAGCAGTTTTTCTTTCAGACCACCGATAGGAAGTACTTCACCACGCAAAGTAATCTCACCTGTCATAGCCACATCAGCACGCACTGGAATCCCTGTGAAGACCGAAACGAGAGCGGTTGTCATGCCTATACCAGCTGAAGGTCCATCTTTTGGTGTTGCACCTTCTGGCACGTGGATATGAATATCACTTTTCTCGAATACATCGCTCTTAATACCTAAGGACTGAGCACGACTACGAACAACAGTGCGAGCTGCTTCGATGGATTCTTTCATCACATCGCCTAAGGTACCTGTACGAATCACGTTACCTTTACCTGGCATGGTCATTGATTCAATAGTGAGTAAATCACCACCGACTTCAGTCCAAGCAAGACCGATAACTTGACCGACTTGATTTTCTTTTTCGGCCATACCGAAATCAAATCGACGAACGCCTAAGAATTTGCCAAGATTTTTCGCAGTAATGGTAACTTTTTGCTCCTGCTTCTTCAGCAACAGCATCTTCACAACCTTACGGCAGATCTTAGAAATTTCACGCTCTAAAGAACGTACACCTGCTTCTCTTGTGTAATAACGAATAATGTCGCGTATCGCTGATTCTGCAACACTGATCTCACTATTTTTCAAACCATTATTTTTGATTTGCTTAGGTAGTAAGTAACGTTGCGAGATGTTAGTTTTTTCATCTTCTGTATAACCAGATAGACGAATCACTTCCATACGATCTAACAACGCAGCAGGAATGTTGTAAGAGTTTGCAGTCGCAACAAACATCACATCCGACAAATCAAAATCTACTTCGACATAATGATCGCCGAAGGTGTGATTTTGCTCAGGATCTAATACTTCCAACAAAGCAGAAGCAGGATCACCACGGAAGTCTTGTCCTAACTTATCGATCTCATCTAACAAGAATAAAGGATTACGTACACCAGTCTTAGTCAGGCTTTGTAAAATTTTGCCTGGCATAGAACCAATGTAAGTACGACGATGACCACGAATCTCCGCTTCATCACGCACGCCACCTAAAGCCATACGTACGAATTTACGATTTGTCGCACGAGCGATAGATTGACCCAATGAAGTTTTACCTACACCAGGAGGGCCGACGAAACATAAGATTGGTGCTTTAACTTTTTCAACACGCTGTTGAACAGCAAGATATTCCAAAATACGTTCTTTGATTTTATCTAAACCATAGTGATCGTCTTCTAAGACTTTCTCAGCATGCTTTAGATCATTATTTACTTTGGATTTTTTCTTCCAAGGTAAACCTATTAACACATCAATGTAATTACGCACCACAGTCGCTTCTGCCGACATCGGTGACATTAATTTTAATTTTTTCAGTTCGTTATGAGCTTTTTCACGCGCTTCTTTCGGCATTTTTGCCGCGATAATTTTCTTATCGAGATCTTCTAAATCTGCGCCCTCTTCGCCTTCACCTAATTCTTTTTGAATGGCTTTGACTTGCTCATTGAGGTAGTACTCACGCTGCGATTTTTCCATCTGACGTTTTACGCGACCGCGAATACGTTTCTCAACTTGAAGAATGTCGAGTTCAGATTCGAGTTGGCCGAGCAAATGCTCATGACGTTTTGCAACGTTGAAGATTTCAAGAATGACTTGTTTTTGCTCTAACTTAAGTGGCAAGTGGGCTGCAATGGTATCTGCTAAACGACCAGCGTCATCAATACCTGCAAGTGAAGTCAAAATTTCTGGTGGAATTTTTTTGTTCAGTTTTACGTATTTATCAAACTGCTGAACAATCGCACGTCGCATTGCTTCAACTTCTGATTCATCACCAGATTCAGATTCAACCGGTGATAGGTCAGCTACAAAGTGCGTATCGATTTCAGTGATTTGATGAATACGAGCACGCTGAGCACCTTCAACTAATACCTTAACGGTACCGTCTGGCAGCTTCAGCATCTGCAATATATTAGCGATACAACCTATTTCATAAATATCTTCTGGTGAAGGCTCATCTTTAGCAGCAGCTTTTTGTGCCGCAAGCATGATGCTCTTACCTTGCTCCATTGCGGCCTCAAGTGCTTTGATTGACTTAGGACGACCAACAAACAGAGGGATAACCATATGCGGGAACACCACAACGTCTCTTAAAGGCAGAAGTGGCAACTGGGTAGGCTCGGAAACTTGGAAATTCGTCGTCATGGCGACCCTTATTATTAAACTGTTAATTTAGCGCTGATTTCATCTAACCTGATTTAAAAGTACATGTCGTTAAAACATAAAACTTTTAAAATCAGACACTTATAAAATATTTCCCATCTTCCGCTTCAACATTAAACATTAAATTACCACGTCTTTGATGTTGGTGCGATGTGGGCTAATACAAGTCTTGCGTTCACAAAGTTATATTTCGGCTGAAATCCCCACACCTGAAGTCTAAAAATAAAAAAAGCTACCATCGAAGTCTCCTTCGGGTAGCTTTACGATTGAAGCTTTTGACTTATTTTGATGCAATTGTACTGTCTTTGTTCAAAAATCAGCTGAAAAACCCTAAAAAATCCATGTTTATATGATTTTTAGCGAAAAAATCTCGTATCAAGTGAAATTATGATCGGTTGAATAAAAATAATCGTTATTACTTAGATCCCGAGACTTTTTGCGGTTCATGATAAATCAACAAGGGTTTAGCGCCATTCGTGATGGTGTTTTCATCAATAACAACTTTAGCAACATTTTGTTGATTTGGCAGTTCAAACATCACTTCAAGTAAAGCGTGTTCAATAATCGACCTTAAACCACGCGCTCCCGTTTTTCTCGCAATTGCCTTTTTCGCAATCGCATGCAATGCCGCAGGTCTTACTTCTAATTCCGCACCTTCCATGTCCAACAACTTGGAATACTGCTTAATCAAGGCATTTTTAGGTTCTAGCAGGATTTGAATTAACGCTTCTTCAGATAGCTCTGCCAAAGTAG
>JAIXOW010000070.1 GCA_027486615.1 Oxalobacteraceae bacterium
AATAAAAAGTAATTTTAAAAAACTGGGATTTTATTTTCGTGATGGAAATTTTCAAAAAGAAACTAGCAGCATCTATGTATATGTTGAAGGTCATGTCTTGTATTATATATATAAGTTCAAAGGCTCATGGGCGCAAAACAGCCCTAGATTATATACATAAAAGATGAAAGCTACATTTGCGCGCTCAAAAATCTTCCCTACATTATATACATTTGGCAACGTTGCGCATGCGTACTAGATATTTTCTCTTTCCTTCAATAGACGCGCCTTACTCTCCCTTACTCTGAGAGTAACTTCTTTCAACGAAATCTTCGAGTTTCTTAAAAGTTGTGTCAGAGAGTTAAAATAAAGGTGGGGTGAGTGGTGTGCGTCTATTAAATAAAAAAAGGAAACGTTCAGAGTTTCTTTCAAAAAGAATCAGAGAGATACTAACCCAAAATAGAGAGTTGGATGCATCTATAGAAAAGGAGAAGGTTTTATTATTTACCTGACTTTCCCCTTTTTTATCACGTGGCGAAAAATTCTTGCGAAACTAAGGAGTGGCTAAAATAATCGATGTAAATAGAATGCTGTTTGCGGTACTTGCCTTATTTGAACATGGCTCCTTCAATAAGAAGGCAAATTAATGAAGCAGCCAAACAAATGTATACTGAGTTAAATTCTTTGCTTTTCAAGTTTAACAAGGCAAAAAGAATTTATATTTATTGGAACAAATTTAAATTTAATAAACTTAAAGCAAATGCTTCTTTAAAAACATATAAATTCTTTTTAAGAAAACTCAAATTGTTTTTTAAAGAATATGTTCAAAGTATCAACGAATCAATTCAATCAATGAAGAGAAGAACTAATTTGTTAAAAGAACACAAAAGAAATCTTTTACAACAAAAACAATTGTTTTATGGACAAACTCAATCCGAATTGTAAATAATCATGTCTGCTCCTACGTTCAAAATTTTAATTGATTTCGATGAATATCTTAAATTAATGACTCTAAAAGACATTGTGAAAAAACAAGAAGAAGAATTAAAAAAACATTATGAAACCAAATCTGTTGCACCTGCAAGTTCTAAATTAATTCAAAACGAATCTCTGTCAAAAATTAAAGACGAAAACAAAATTGGTGCTGGAGCAATTGACAATTTCAGTGAACAAAAATCTCATTTAATTAAAGAAATAACAGCAGAAGTGACCAAAACGCTTGAAAATTATTATAATTTAAAGCCTATTTCTGCCGCTGTGAAACAAGAAGGTTCTGGTGCCGAGGACTTAATACCACAAGACCCCATTCCAATTTCAAATGACAATCCAATTTTTCCTCCAGTTGAGCATGTGGAAATAATCAAATCTCGTTTAAATGACGATTTTGATGTGAAAAAATTATTAGATGCAGTGCCTGCTGAACATTTGGAAAAAGCTGAAACACTTCTTAAAAAATTGGATGATTTTCCTAACGAACTGACTTGGGATTCCTCCGGAACTATTTATATTGATCAACATAGTTTACCCGAATCAAACATTTACGATTTATTTCCTTTGTTATTTAAAAAAGTGGCTTATGTTCATAAAGTTCTCAATTTAAGAGAAGTAGCATCAAAAATATCTAGTTTAGGTTTGGGTTATTTAATTAATTCAAGATTGACTAGCGGCTTAAGCAGAAAAAGAACTTTGGCAAATCATAACGAAATGTTTGAAAAAACTAAATTGCGGACAAACTGGTGGTTTCTTGGAAATGAATGAGTGGTTTAAGAGGATTTGAATTTTCACTTTATTTTAACAAAATACCTTTTGTTAATAAATTAGATTCCGGTGTATTTTCTATAGACAAAATTCCACGAATACTTAAAGAAAAACATTTTATAATTGTTAATTTAAGTCCTAGTAATCTTCCAGGCTCTCATTGGATAGCAATTATAAGATCCGAAAAAAATACGTTAGAAATATTTAATAGTTTGGGTGTATCAACTTTAGATAATTTAACCCCTTATTTTAAATTTCCTAATAATTTTGAGCTTATTTATAATGAAGAAAAATTTCAAAGTGATTCAAGTGTTCATTGTGGTTTTTTTTGTATTTACTTTATTGTTCAACGAATATTAAATTTTGATATGTCTTTTGAGCATCTTATTGAAGACATCTTTAAATCAGATTTAAATACAAATGATTTATTAGTGACAAATTTTTGCACTAAACTATTAAATGACAGCGATGATATTTTTGATTAATTTTTCTTTTCTAGATGGCCAATTTACCAATATCCAAAATCTTGGAGCCGGAACTTGCCGTACAAAAATTTGAGTTTCCTTTAGACGTCAATCGATTTGAAAATCCATTTACCATGCTTTTAGCTGGACCAACAATGTGCGGAAAAAGTACATTTATTTTAGAGATTTTGAAAAATCGCGATGAAATGTTAAGAACAAAATATTCTCAAATTGTGTACCGAGTTCCGGCAACTGATCTTCACTCTGAAGTCCGTCAAAAATACATTACGAAACTAACCGAGGTTGTTCCGGATATCGTTGTTAAAACCGGATTGCCAGAACCGCACGATTTCATGATAAACAACTTGCCAAAACTTTTTATCTTAGGTATCTATGTTTAATTTAAAACGGTTAGAAACCACTGTTTTATAAAACGATTATATATATCTATGCTTTAAAATTTGACCGGTTAAAAAACACTGTTATGTCAGCAGCTTAAGCAGCTGCTACTTAAAATGGTTAGAAACCACTGGTAATATCTTTATAACAAAATTCTATTTTTTTCAGATGATCTGATGAAACCGTTGTTTGAAAATCGGGACATGGAGACTTTTTTTACCAACGAAGCTCATGGATGGAACACTAGCATAATTTACACACTACAAAATTACTTTCCTTTAAAAAAGGATCTTACCATTGTGAGGCAAACTTGTTATAAAGTTATTTTCAATGATGTTTCTGATAAAACTTATTTGTCAACTATTTCCCAACGAATATCAGGAAGATCTAATTTTTTAAAAGAATGTTTTTTGAAATTAAAAAGAACAGCCCCTGATCAACGATATAATTACATAATGGTTGATTCTCATCCTGGATCAGATTTAACCCATCGTCATTTATTTATTAAAACCAATATTTTTCCAACAAAAGATAAGAAAATTCGTCCTTTATTTTTTATTGCAACTTAATTAAATTTGTATCCATAGGGATAAGTTACATACTTTGAGTCAGATTCAAAAATATATCTTTTAGCATGAATATCATTTCCAAAATTAAAATATGTCAATATTTCATGAAATTTTTTGGTTTGTTTATCAACAACTCTGCGCAATTGAGGTAGATATATGTTACAAATTTCTGAATGAAAACTTTTTTCAATAAATTCTTTATATAAATCTGGAGTAATTGCATTACAATTATTGGATGATTTTGTATTTAAACCTTTAACTTTTAATAAATGATGATATATATTATTGGAGTCTTTGTATGTTAATGAATAGTTTCGGGGACCAAAACTATAAAAAGCTTCAATATTAGAACCAATGTCTAAAACATTTTTAAAATCACCAAAAGCATCAGAATAAATTAAGGGATCTTGTTTATTAGAAGGTAATGCAAATAAAAGGGAATCCGTATCAATTGACAAAATAATTCCATTTAATTTTTCGATTTCTTCAGCTTTTTCGTAAATAAACTTTCTAGCCAAGGCGTTAATTTCAGCTGTTAAGTATAATGTTCCGCATAAACTTGGCTTTATTTTTGACGGTGATACAACTTCAATTTCACAAACATCGTCTGTAATTGGTATCATATCTAAAATAACGTTATCTACATTTGCTGCATATTTTTCAATTTCATAAATATTTCTGCAAAAATAATGTTTGGTAAAATTGGTGTGTAAAGCAAAACGGCCATAAAAAGAATTAAGCATGTTTTTAAATAATAGCTTTTGTGCAGAATTAACAGTTATTTTAGATGGTTCCAAAGCTAAAGATTTGTCAAAATTCATTTTTTGATTAATTTCTTTACAAATAGAATCTGGGTTTTTTTGAGTAGAAAATAAATTAGTATTTAATAATTTTTGAGATCCCAATATTTTTACAAACTGTTCAAAGATAGGTTTTCTTTTGGAATAATGATGTAATTCATACCATTCAAGGATTTTGTAGCCGAGAGATACAGCTTTTTCTAAATCGGTAACTTGATAACAGGACACAAAAGCTCGATTTTCATTGGTACGGTGAATACAACGTTTTGCCAATTTTTGCGTTAAACAAGCCCGACACAAAGCCATATGGTTGTATTCATCATTTAAGCGGTAAGGTAAATAGGGTCGAAATAAGTTTGGGGGGGGAAGAACTTTTACATGGGCTGCATCACCTTGCATGGATTCGTTGTTATAAAAAAATTTATTATCAACAAATTTTATGTTGTTTTTTAAGGATTCTTGATTTAAGATAACTCTATATTTGCCAACCGGAAACATATTATTTTGGGCAATATAACTGTACAAAGAATTGACATCAGCAAAATACAATTTATAATCCGGATTATCACAGAGTGAAAATTTCAAACGATAAACTTCAATAAAACCTCCTCTTAAAGTAGCTCTTGGAGTCAAACGTGACAAAGGTCTATTTTTAGGAAAATTGGTACTTAATCTAAAAGCTTCCATTTCTAGAGAATTATTATTCTTAAATTGTTGCCATTCGCATTCATAAATTGTTTCAATATTTTTCACATCAAAAAAATAATATTTTAATAATATTTCTTTTTCTTTTTCATCTCTTTCTTTTAGTTTTTTCAAAGGAGTACCAAATCCGTTACAAGAATCAATAGTTCGATTTTTGTTTTGATAATGAGTGCAATCCGGAGGTAAATGAAAATGAAACTCGCAACCTCGAAATTGATAAACAGTTTTTGAAATTGGCGAGTACCCGTCTACAAAATGTTTTCCAAACGATTTTTGACCTTCAGGATTATTGTACGCATTTAAAATATTTAAACCAAAATTTTTCCAGTTTAACCAAGTGGTCCATTCAAATTCACCCCGACTTGTATTTACAGACTGACCAGTAAAAGGTTGCATTACGGAAAACATTGATTCATCATTCATAAAAAAGTAAGCAAATACGGCAAAAGTAAAACCACTTAAAGAACTAATTTTCCAACCAAAAGGATGTATATATTCCAGTTTTTCGGTTTTATTTGTTACGTAATTTCGAATTAAATCTTGTAGCTCAAATCCTTGCCTTAAAAAAGCTAAGCAACATTGAGCAAAAATATGTGATTGTGATCTTGTGGTTTCAATTAAATTAATATTAAAATTGTAAGGAGGTTTTAATTGAAACCAAAAATCTTTTTTAAAAGCTATCTCTTGGTCTGTGTCAGCAAAATTTAAGAAATCTTTTAATTTCGGAATATTTCCAACATAATTATAAAAAGGAGGCGTATTCCAAGCAGTTGGAAAATATGATCTTGTAAAATTAATATTATATTGATTTGCTAAATCATATAATGATCCTGAAATATAAGAATTCATTGTAACAAATCGAATTTTTAAACTGGGAATTTCTAAAAAACTAATTTGATTTCCTTCTTGAAAAACAGTGGGAATAATATTTAATTTCACAAAAGATTTTAATATAACTAATAATATTCTTGCATCACTGACCACAACAGTAAAATTAGACATTTTTTGAGTTTCACAAAAAAATAATATCAATTTATCAATAGCTGATTTTATATTTTTACTAGAAAATTGAGAACTTAAAATATTAGCAAAATCTTTTGTGACTTTTTGAGCAATTTTTTTACATTTAAATGGTTCGGACGAAATTGGTTTGGCAATAGAAGCATACGGGTAATGAATATTTTTAAGAAGCATATTTTCAGGTAATTGCAAAATATCATCGGTAAAACAATATTCTTGAAATTCAAATCGTTTTTCTTCTTTATACATATTTATAACATTGGGCTCTTCTGAGGTAGTATTATTTTTATGTATATCACAAATTAAATCGGAATAAATGTCCTTTTGAAATAATTCACGAAAAGTTATGTTATTTTTTTCACAATATTCCTTTTGCTTTAAATAACAATTTTGACAATTTGCACAACCTAAGTCTTTAAAAGTCATATGTAGAAAAGCTAAATTAGGCCAAACTAAATGTCCAATTTGTTTTGATATTTCACATATATGATTTTCTTCTTTATTTTGATAACAATAATGACACCTGTATTGCTTTACTCCACAAATATGATTTTTTTCTAATACTTCATTACTTTGAAAAGTGTGACTATATTCAAAAATACCACATTTCGGACATTTCCAACCTTTACTATTTGAATTACATTTTTTTTGGTGTCTTAAAAAGCATTCATTTGAAACAAAAGTTAAATTACATTTTGGGCAATCAAAAGGTTTGTTTTTTTGAATATCAGATAAATTAGAATTACAAAAAAATACATTTTCGTTTGGCACTATATAAGTATTATTTGTTAGAAAAATACCGTTACAATTAAAACAATTTTGTATTTGGGAACATCTATGAGTTTTTCTCCAAGTACTTCCTAATAATTTTCGACAATCAAAACAAACAATCTTTTTGTAGAATTTAAAAAATGTTTGTAAATTATCAATTATAACTATGTGATTATCTAGAACTTGTAAATATATTCTAGGTAATTCGTAATTATTTCCAAGTGGAAAAGATTGTAATTCTGGCCGACTACCTTCCATAGAAAAAATAATATGAATTTGAATTTGTAAATGTAACGCAATTATTTCTACAATTTTAATGTCATGTGGACCACTAAAATCAATATTACAAGAATTACACAAATCATTTTGAAATTCATTTAATATTTTAATTGCTTCTTGTTTTACTTTTTTAGTACTTTTCTTAAATAATATTTTTTTCACTTTTTGATATGTTATAGGATTTTTTAATTTAAGATAGGCAAAACATATTGATTTTGGTAAACAGTCGTTGTTAAATTTGCTTTGTAAACTCAACCGTCCGCCGGGCAAAAAACAATTTGTTGAATCGGCCCCAACTGTTTTTGTGACAGATATTGGTTTTCGCTGAACTGATGAATTGTCTAAATGAATGTTTGATATGACTTTAAAATGAACTGCAAATTTATTTTCTAATAATTCCACAGATGCGTTAGAGTTCACAAATCGATTAAAGTTTGACATTAAATGATTCACCATATCCTTGGCATCATTATTTTGTAACATGTACGCTCCAGTTCGAAACTCGTTAAAAGTAGTTTTATCTTGAGATAAAGTTAAATAAATTAAGTTTTTTTCCTCATTTTTATAAAATGACTTTAAATTTTGAAGCACTGCAAAAAAACACTTTTCTAAAATGTCTAAGACATGACTTAACAAAATTGGTTTATTAGTTTTTTTCTTAAAATGTAAAAGATATTGATGATCTTGTAAATTAAACTTTTTTTGATGTTTAAAAAAAGTTTTAATCACGTACACTTTCACTAAATCATTTTCTCCAATTAAAGTATCTTTATTAAATAAATCTTTAGAGGTCGAATTAATGTTGTCTTCAATTTCTGAATGTTCGCTCTCATTATCAGAAGGTAAAGCAATGTTTTGTGGCTGCACTGTTAAATTATTAGATACTGAACTTGTTGTAGGTTCAAGATTATTTTGATTTTCAGATAAATCATTTTGAGGCACTTGAACAAAATCAATTGAATTTTCAGATTCACTATCGGACTGGGAAATTATTTTAGAAGTTTGAGCTGCAGCTTGCCTACGAGTAAGAACTCCGTCTCCTTCTTGTTCAAAATCACTATTCTCTTCATTATCCCAAATTAGTTTAGCTTTTTCGTAAGCATCACGATAATTTTTAAAGGGATCCATTTTAGGACGGCAAAAAAATCAATAAAGGCAGCTAGGTTTACCCTGCTTTTTAAGTCTAGCAGCAACACACTCAAGGTTATTTTAAAGGACAAAGGGGTAGAAAGAGTTAAAAAGGCTGGCCTGACTTTAAAAAAGAAAGGAGGTTAGCTGTTGCCAAAAATTGCGTATTTGAACTAAAAATTGCGAAAAAATGTTGTCTGATGAAGAAATAATAAAATTGTGGCAAGATAAAGAATTTGGTGGTAGTTTTAGTGGAATGAAAAATTTTAAAACATTTCTAAATACAGATTTAAATGAAAATATAAGTGAACGTCGATTATATAATATTTTTAAGAAGTTTCCAGACTATGTTTCTCAATTGCGACCAATTCGAAAATATCCTACAAGAAATTATGTTAGTGACAGTTATGGTGAACTAATGGAAATGGATTTAGGTGTCATGGCTCCGTTTAACGCTTTTCGTTATTTTCTTTGTATTGTGGATGTTTTTTCCTGGCACATTTGGTGTGAACCGTTAAGAAAAAAAAATGGCCCCACAGTTGGAAAAGCGTTAGAAAAACTATTTGAAGAAATTAATAGTCCTATTACAAAACTTCAAGCTGATTCTGGAACAGAATTTATTGGCAATAAAGCTATATTTCTTAAACACAAAATATTATTTAAAACTAAACACTTAAAAAATAAAGCGGCAATGGCTGAGCATGCCATTTACCTTGTGAAAAGAAAACTATATTTAATTATGAGATCTGAAAGATCCAAAAATTGGGTTAAATATTTACCCATTGCAGTGAATTTATTGAATAAAAGACCCTTAAAAAGAAACGGAAATGTGTCTCCTGGCTCAATTAATTCAATCTATGATGACGTAAAAATAAGAGAAGCCCGAAAAACTCAAAATGTAATTGAACCCGAAGAACTTAATTATCATGACCAAAATAAACTTCAAGCTAAATATGAAAAAATGAAAAATAAATTTCAAGTCAACGATTTTGTTTATTTAGATTACAAAGAAGACACTTTTGCTAAAAGTTTTAATCCAAAGATAAGTATTTTTATATTTTATTGCGTAGACTCTTATTTGGATTCAATATAAATTGAAGGGCTTTCAAAAAATTTTCAAGTCTCAGATAGGAAGACGTTTAATATTATCCAATTCCCTCCAACAGTACTAAAGTTACTACAGAGCAAAAATAGTTTGTTTTTAAAAATTGGAGGGACTTGAAAAATATTGGACACCCTTCAACAGTAAATAAGTTACTTCATAAGAATTGAAACAGAATTTTCGTTTTTAGCTCTGGAAAACCGTGGTTTGGGTTTCCTTTAAGAAATTGTCGTCGAAGTTTTAACTTTTCTTTCTATCTCTGTTTTTTTTGCCCTTTGTTTGCCGCTTTAACCGCCGTCTAAACAGCCTTGCGCATTTAAGTCGCAACTTTCCTTTCTACTCAAATGCCCTATTTTTCTCTCTGTGCTTATGAACAAGGCCAAGCAAGGTCTGCGCATATACCTTCCTTCGCAAAAATATTTCAATCCTATTGGATCGCAAAATTTTCTGTAGAGACTACAACCTTATAAATTAAAATGATGTTTTTACTTTTGAACCAGAATTTTCTTTCTTTTTACAGAGGACAGATCTACCAAATATTTAAAGTTGATGCTTTAAGACTTCCCGTGATGTTTCAACTAAAAGACCTACTGGGAGATGTCTTAAAAGGTCGATATTACAAAGAACAATTGAGAAAAGCTCCAACTCCTGGAGTCGACTATCAATTTGAGGTAGCTCACAATAAAATGGGTTGCTACTGGTTGTTTTTGTTTGAATCGTCACATTGTGAAGAAGAATTAGTGTTTTTTTTAAAGTGCTTTGTATTTTGTTTTATTCTCTCAACATTTCAACTTGTTTTGGGTCTTGTATTGAAATTTTTCAAAATTATTTAAAATCAGGTTTCGAAAATTTTGCGAAGAAAAAAAGAAAATGGAAAAGACTTTGTTTTTGTGAAATACGAACATTATCCGATAAGTTTAATCATTCATTCAAAAAAAATTTGTCGATAAAGCATAAAAGCTAGGCCTACTATTAATATCTTTCGTCAAACTAACATTAATATTTTTCTGTCACAATTTTTTTACGGTTTATTCTGAAATTGATATGATATGATTGATATGTTTTATCTGACAAAATATTTTTGAATTTGTTTACGACAAGTTTAATCGATGGATTGAAGCTTCATCAATGAAAAAAACCTAACGTAAAAAATGGAAGCTCAAAAGCAATCTTTTGTTTGGCCTCTTCAAAATCCGTTGAAACAAGTTATTTGCAACAATACATATACTTTTAATATCGCTTCTAAAACTGAAAGTTCCAAATTTTTTGTACCAATAGTTAAAGATTATATGGACCTTTCTAAAGGTGTGTGGAATGTGTCTCTTGATACCTATGTTATAAAAAACACTGGAGCCCGCACAGCTGATACAATTTTAGACATAAGCACAAACATGGTTACAGGATTTCTTCATAATAGAAAAGAAAATACAAATGTTTCTCAAAATGTTTGCCTGGGAAAAATTTTTCTCATTTGTCCTGCTCATATGTCTATTGGAGGACCATTTGAAAAAAAATGGTTTACTGTTTCAACCAACAGAGAATTTTGTAAATTTGAAATTTACGTTCAACAAAACCCTTTGGCAATCTTGCAAACAAACTTGGAGCTCGAATTCGAAATGACATTTATGTTTCAACGGGTTGTTTAAAAAGTAACAATAAAGATGGATAAACCGTATTTGAGGCATCTTTTTGAAGAGAATCGTCAAATGCTAAAAACTTTATTTTCTGGGTCTTCTAAAGTTATTCAGACTGAATTATCCAGAGCAAATGACCAATCTTTAGACTTATTAATTAGAATTTTATATTTAATATCAACTGGTGAAATAAGTCTGACTGAAGAAGCAGCAGAATCAATTAAAAAAGCTAAAAGAATTAAAAAACTTTTTGCTTTTGAAAGCAAAAATTATTTCTTAAAGACATTAAAAAGTTCAAGAAAAGAAAAAATTGATTTACTAAAACAGTTTACAAAAGTTTATTCAGATTTATTGTATACATTTTTTAACGAAACAGAATAGCAATTATGTTTTGGCATCGGTCTGGTGGCGGCGGCCCTTTCCAACCGGGTTCGTCAAATTTTACGTCATACCCAGGAGCCCGTACTTTAATTCCAGGCATAGGCTATGCGTCACGTTTACCTCCTAGTGAAATGCAAAATTTACATAGTGTTTCAAAATATGACATTCCTAAAAGTATTTCACAAGATCCAAATTTAAGTGCAATTTCAAGAGACCAAGAATCAATAACAGTGAGCAACAAACCCGAACCAACTTTACAATTGGGTTTTGGTTTAGTCCCAGAAACTGATTTTCAAGAGGTCGAAGAAAACGAAATTGACAATGAGGTGCAAAAAAACGAATCCAAAGAATCTTCTAAAATTGACTCTAAAGTTTTAAATGCTTTTGAACACCCTGTTTTTCAAGTGAAAAAAGAAATGTTTGTTTCGGGCCAAGGAAAAAGAAAAACACTTAACGAAGGTGTGAAAGAAAAAAATCAAAAACAACATTTTCTAAAAATTGTAAAAAAGAAAAATTAAAATGGCAGATGTTAATATTTTAGAGCAGGGTACTTACCCTGCTGAACCTATGATAAAAGGTTTATTTCGAAAAACACCCACCGACTTAAGATTTATTAATACTGAATACAGACAATTTAATTCTCAAACTGCAATAGATAAAAACAGTAATAAATTTAGTTTTGTGCTGGCTCGGCTTGATGCTCCCTATTGTTATTTGCTTGAAGATTGTTTAATTAAAGTTAATTTGATTATTACAAAAAAAGACGGTGTTTCTTTACCTGATACTGACAAAATTGTTGCCCCTGTAAACAATGTGTTAGGTAGTTTGTTTGAAGAAATGAGAATGAAAATTAATGACGATGAACTTACCCAAAGTGGAGAATTTTACCCTTACAAATGTTACTTTAAAAAACTTATTACTTTTTCTGATGGAGTAAAAACTACTCAATTAATTGGTCAAGGTTATTATGAAGACTCAGTTACTGACAACGAAAATATTGAACCACATTCAAGTAATCATGGTTGGATTGAAAGAAACAGCTGGTTTCGTGAAGGAGTTAATGGTGATCAAACTTCTGCTT
This sequence comes from Oxalobacteraceae bacterium, assembly GCA_027486615.1. Taxonomy (GTDB): domain Bacteria; phylum Pseudomonadota; class Gammaproteobacteria; order Burkholderiales; family Burkholderiaceae_D; genus Pernthalerella. Next base: position 12,071 of record JAIXOW010000070.1, read on the forward strand.
ACCGATCTGGAGGGGCAACTTTTATAGGTGCCTTTGATCATGACTTATCCTATATTGGAAAACCATTACCCCCTGGCACAAAAGTTTCATTCAATTTGACCCGCTCAAGTGATGATTTTTTTTAATGAAAGACGAAAGTGACACCGAAACTTACAAAGCTATTGTGTTAAACTGTGTTCTCTATGTTAAGGTTGCCAAAATGAGTGATCAAATTTTTAAAGAGCTTGAAACCAGCTTTGCAAAACAACCCATTTTATATCAATTTAGAAAATTTATAGCTAAAGAAATTACAGTGCCTGTCCTCTCACGAGAATTTGTAACAGGAAATTTATTTCCAGACAGTGAAATTCCGTGCAAGTTACATTTTGTGCTAGTTGACACTAATGCCTTGTGTGGCGACCAAAAAAAAAATCCTTTCCAATTTCATCGAAAATTTAAAATTAAAAAAGAAGAAAATGAATTGGCAGGAAATTTAGCTGTGGAAATTAATCAAACATGCATGTATGAAAAATTGAAAGATATGCACAAACAAAACAGAAATTTACAAGTTCAATTGGTAGAAGCTTTATCTCAAATTCGACAGACTTTTTTAGAACATACAACGGGCCAAGTACCTGTGGCAACGGGCAATCTTCGTCAACCCGTACCTGGTCCGCCTGCTCCGCCTACTCCAAGAGAAGGCTCTGAACCCGTACCTTCAACAAGTGCTGGCATAACCACAAGATCAGCTACAGCTGGTATTAAAAAATTATTAAAAATAATATTTATTATATTAATTATAGTTTACAATTATTTATTTATATTTTTTTATTTATTAAATAGGTCAACAACATAGAGCCAAAGGCACAAAAAGATTTCGAAGAGACGAAGAGCGTCAATTTGAGCGTCAATTTGAGCATCAATCGGCAGCCTCTACTAATGAAACTTTTTTTAGCATGGGAGAAAATGAAGACGATAGCGATGAGGTTTCAATCTTTTAAACTATTTTTTTACACATACAATAGTATGAAATAATATTACTTATTAAAATTAATTAAATTTTTAAATTACATTTTTAACAGGAAATGTTACATAATGCATCTATAACTAGACGTCACCAGCGACGGCAAGAAATTCTTAATGCAACAGAACATCCAGTTTACATTGAAAGTTTTGAAGTGGATATGAATTCAGCTCCTATAAGCCAGGTAACTTGTACACTTTATAAATACACATTTTTATATGTTTTGCTTTTATTAATAAATTTTATTTTTTTCAGTTTCGTTCAGAAAACACTGAGGATGAATGCATTGGAGATTTTATACGATTTTTGAGCACAAATGCTTTCATGGGAAGTCTCTTGTCAAATTCAATTTCCTATCTAAATTATAGATGCGGTTTTTACATTGCTGCTTTTGATTTAACAACTGCTCAGGATGGCGGATTAGATCAATATTCTGTACCCGCAACTATGAAAGGTAAATTGTAGTTCAAAAAATAGTTTAATATTTTTTGTCCCGCTTATTTTTCTCTTCAAAAAAAGTTTAAATTGTTAAATTGCCGATAACAATTTGTCCGATTATATTCTAGGAAATTTGAGGGCGAGAATTCGCTTTAACCGTCCTCCAGAACGAGACTTGACTTTAATGATGTTTTCGGAGAGTACATGTTTGCTTGAAATTCCCAAAGCTGGAAAAATAAAGCTCTCATATGTGCCTGCATAAGGTAAAATATTTATATTGTTTTGACATTATATTAATCGGTCAAATGACCTTAACGTTTTTCTTTGTTTCGTTAATTTCTTATAAGAAATCGAAACCGTACGGTTTATTCATTAATTGTTTAAGCTTTTGCTTGATCACTTCATTTGAATTGTTAAATTTCATTATTTTTGAAAAAATGAAAAGCATTATTTTTTTGGTGTTTTTGATTTCGTTTGTTACTTCAGAAGACTTTTTCAGAGCAAATTGCCATGAAGTAATTAACACAAATTCCAACTGCCGCCAACTAATTTGGGAGTACCCAAATTGTGTTCCTTGGGACACAACTAAGTGCAAACTTAGACGGGTCAAAAAAAAAACTTACTGTATCAATTACGATTGCTCTGTAAGTTTTGTGACACTCTTTATTTAACTATTAATTAAATTAATTAGCTACAATTGTTAAAAAACTATAGCAGCTACTGTAAATAATTAATAGTTAATTATAGCTAAACAATTTAATTTAGCAATTTCTTCGAAACGGATCAGTCTTGGAAAGTGGTGAATCGCAATCTGATGTTGTAATTGCAAGTAATACATGTTTATTATTAAGATAAATCGTAACATAATTTTAGAAACAAATCTTTTTTAATTCATAATCTTGTAGATTTGGATCTTTTTTCAACGACAACAACAACAACAACAACAACAACAACAACAACAACAACAACAACAACAACAACAACAACAACAACAACAACAACAAGAACAAGAACAAGAAAAAA
>JAIXOW010000088.1 GCA_027486615.1 Oxalobacteraceae bacterium
TCTTTATTGCTAGCGGACCCAAACTGGTAATTGAACAATGCAAAGCAGGTATCGTAGGATCTTTTCCTGCACTGAACGCACGCCCTGCTGAAATGCTAGATCAGTGGCTCAACGAAATAAAAAAAGCGCTTGCTGAACATAAGGCAGCTCATCCTGATGCCATCATAGGTCCGATCGCAGTTAATCAAATTGTGCATCAGTCGAATGATCGTCTAGCGCATGATGTAGAAGTCTGTGTGAAGCATAAAATTCCTATCATTATTTCTTCATTACGCGCACCACCTAAAGAAATGCTGGATGCTATTCATAGCTATGGTGGCATTGTCTTACATGACGTAATTAGTATTCGACATTCAGAAAAATCTTTAGAAGCTGGTGTTGATGGTTTAATTCTTGTAGCTGCCGGCGCAGGTGGTCATGCTGGCGGATTATCTCCATTTGCTTTAGTAGGTGAAGTACGAAAATTCTTCCAAGGTCCGATTGCACTCTCTGGTTCTATTGCGAATGGCGATGCCATCTTAGCTGCTCAATCTATGGGTGCTGATTTTGCTTATATAGGATCACGCTGGTTAGCGACGCAAGAAGCGAATACAAGTGAAGATTATAGGAATGCGATTGTTGAATCGAATGCAGCGGATGTGGTGTACACCAATCTCTTTACTGGCGTGCATGGCAATTATTTGAAAAAATCCATTATCAAAGCCGGACTTGATCCTGATAATTTACCGGTTGCAGATAAAACGCATATGAATTTTGCGAGCAATAGCGGTGCTAAAGCTTGGCGTGATATTTGGGGTGCTGGTCAAGGTGTAGGACTAATGCATGATGTACCGACCGTAGCTGAAGTAGTATCACGTTTGAAACAGGAATATCACGCTGCACGCGCTAGAGTGATGGCAACGCCGTATTAATTTCTTTTGCATCACTATCCGCATGTAAGTCTGTTTTAATTTTTCAGACTTGGATGCGGATTTTTTAATCTGCATTCACTAACATCATGTCACGCACTTCTGCTGCACCGGCGCGCTGTAATTGCTTGACTGCCCAATAGCCCAAATAAATCACACCAAATCTTAAGTGATACTTGTTTGCGACATCGACTAAAGGTATGTCGTGTAGCAGTTTAGGCACATCGACTAATTTAATTTCTTTACGCTCTAGCAGTAAAAATTTTAACAATACTTTGACTGCGTTTTCAGCATTCCGCACTGGCCTATCTTGTAAATAAGCGATGCGTGAATAAGCTACCTCTAAGGATTTTTTTACATCCGTAAATGGTGATCCATGCCCTGGTATCACTAGACGTATATCTAACTCTGAAATCAAATCTAAGGTAGCGCGTGTTTCATCAAAACCTGGCCGTCCATCTAACTCAGGGAAAATCACACCAAAGCCTTTTTCCCATAATGCATCGGCAGAAATTAATAAGCCTTCTTTTTCACAATACAAGACCAATGAATGCGGATCATGTCCTGGTGCTGCTAATGCTACCCACTCTAAATCACCTAGCATTAATTTATCGTTAGGCTTTACTAAGGCATGTGCTTCAAAGCGATCACACTTTTGTCCAGTAGCTTGAAAGCTTAGTTTTGCATAATCCCAATCATTGACCTTATAAAATTCAGCTTCAGGTATAGCGATTTGGGCTTGATAGTGATCATGCAGAATTTTATTTCCGCCACAATGATCCGAATGTAGATGGGTATTATAAATTTTATGTAAGTGTCGGTCGCCCAACACATGTTTAACTAGCTCTAGCGTCTGTTGGGCGTGGGTGACATAACCAGTATCGATAATGACATTTTCATTTTCACCGAAAAATAAAATGTTATTAGAAGATAGCCATCCTCGTTCAAGGACATGCATACAAGATGGAAGGTTCATTTTTTCATTTCATAGGCAAGAAAAATTCTTCGAACAACTTAATCACTGCACCGCGAAATCAGCCATCTATATTTTATGAAGTTTACTTTGATGGATAAAATTTAGCAGCATGAAATTAAGCTTGCCTTTGACGTCAGATAATCTCACTGACTTTGGTTACGCTGCTAAACGTCTTTGGCTAATCGCTAGCCAAATCTGCATTTTTTTCGCTTCCGATGCAACGCTCCAGTTCGTAATTTCATCAAGTGTGCGCCAGCAACCCTTACAAAATCCATTCTCAGCGTTCATCTGACAAATACTCGTACAAGGAGATGGCAGAGGACCCACATGATTTACAGGATTAAAGTTTGCAGGATTCATAATCTAATCAACTTTGCGCTACATGACGCGCGGCAATCGCATTACCTGCACGACTAACTGCTTTACGTCCTAGATGTTGAGAAATAAACTGACCTGCATCAACCACCATCTGCAAATCAATACCCGTATGTATACCTAAACCTTGCATGAGATACAGCACATCTTCTGTCGCCACATTACCGGTTGCACCTTTAGCATAAGGACATCCACCTAAACCTGCTACAGAAGAATGATAAATACTCACACCGACTTCTAGTGCCGCATAAATATTCGCTAGAGCTTGACCATAGGTGTCATGAAAATGCCCTGCCAATTGATCGATAGGGAATTGACGTGACACTTTATCAAATACTGTTTGTACTTGACGCGCAGTGCCCACGCCTATGGTGTCAGCAATATCAATTTCATCGCAACCCAAGTCCTGCATACGCGCCACCACATCTGCTACTGCATCGGGTTTTATCTCGCCCTGATAAGGGCAGCCGAATGAACAACTTATACTGCCACGCAAACGCAAATGCGCAGCCTTCGCTAATTTTGCAACTTCACGAAAACGTTCTATTGATTCAGCAATGCTGCAGTTAATATTTTTTTGTGAAAACGCTTCGGATGCGGCACCGAAAATAACGACCTCATCCGCTTGTGCAGCAAGTGCGGCTTCTAAGCCTTGCATGTTGGGCACGAGCGCTGAGTAAATCACACCTGACTTGCGTTGTATCTGCTGCATGACTGCACTCGAAGTAGCCATTTGTGGCACCCACTTAGGGGAGACGAAAGAAGCTGCTTCTATATTTGGAAAACCTGCTGCTGTCAGTCGATTGATTAATTCGACTTTAACTTCAACAGGAATAATTTCTTTTTCGTTTTGTAGTCCGTCACGCGGACCTACTTCCACTATTTTGACTTGTGCTGGCAAGCTTGGGACCTTACTCATACTCAAACTCCGGTAGCAGTGAATGCTAATAACTGCGCACCTTCTGGCACTTGATCACCAACCGCATACAATAAATCTTCTACCTTACCGTTACTAGGCGCGTGAATCGTGTGTTCCATTTTCATGGCTTCCATAATTAACAATGGCGCACCTTGCTGCACAAGCTCATCTTTTTTAACAAGCAACGCAATAATTTTTCCTGGCATAGGCGCGGTTAATCTACCGCCTTCTAATTCTGCTTCACCCGCATGTGCAATAGGATCATGCCAAGTTAATTGCCAGTGTTGCCCTGCATGAAAGACATGAAAATTTTCTGCAACGCGGACTACCTTACCGTGCACCTTGATGTTATCGGCGACTAAATCAAATTCAACCGCATCATCATGTTCATGTGTCTTAGCATGCACATCACTGATTTTTATTCTCTTATCACCACTACTTAATATTCCGTGATCTGATGCATATATCCAAGCAAGCTCTATCATGCCTGCCTCATCAGAGAATTGTAGTGGTCGAGTGGTTTGTAAATTCATGCGCCAACCATGATGCTGCGCCCATGGGTCATCGGATGAATGATCACGCTCATCATGATGCAACCTCGCGCAGGCTAATGCCAACACAGCAAAAGGCACGGGCTGATGTGGTGGAAATAAAGTATCTTGATGTCGTTCTATCAGACCTGTATCTAGATCTGCAGTAGCAAAGGGTTTACTTTGCATGAGTCTGGATAGAAAAGCGATATTCGTTGCTGGCCCTACAATTTCATATTCACTCAGCGCTTGCGACATTTTCTTTAACGCTGCTGCCCTATCTTCACCCCACACGATCAACTTCGCAATCATAGGATCATAGTAAGGTGAGATTGCATCTCCTGCTCTAATACCTGCATCTATACGCACTGCTTGATCGCGTGTAAAACTTGCTGCTTGTGGTGTGTGCAAATAATGCAAAGTACCTATAGAAGGCAAAAATCCTTTTTCAGGATTTTCTGCATAAATACGCGCTTCAATCGCATGACCTTTAATAATTAGCTCACTCTGCTTCTTGGGCAAAGGATGACCAGCAGCTATTTTTAATTGCCACTCAACCAAATCCACATCCGTAATCATTTCAGTGACGGGATGTTCCACTTGCAAACGTGTATTCATCTCCATGAAATAAAAACTACCATCTTGATTAGCAATGAATTCCACCGTACCCGCACCTACATAACCCACTGCTTGTGCTGCTGCTACTGCCGCCTCACCCATGGCACGACGACGTTCTTCTGTCATACCCGGCGCCGGTGCTTCTTCACATACTTTTTGATGACGTCGTTGTACTGAGCAATCACGCTCGAACAAATAAACACACTCACCTGTTTTGTCTGCAAAAATCTGGATTTCTATATGACGTGGTCGCTGTAAATATTTTTCAACTAAGACTTTATCGTCGCCAAAACTATTAATCGCTTCACGCTTACAAGAAGCGAGTGCCTCCTTAAATTCAGCGGATGTTTGGACTATACGCATGCCCTTACCACCACCACCTGCACTGGCTTTCAGTAATACAGGATAAGTAATGCTATCGGCTTGCTTGTGTAAAAAATCAGGGTCTTGATTTTCACCGTGATAACCCGGCACCAAAGGCACCTGCGCTTTTTCCATTAAGGCTTTAGCGGCAGACTTTGAACCCATGGCATGAATCGCTGTTGCAGGCGGTCCAATAAAAATTAATCCTGCTTGCTCACATGCTGCTGCAAATTCTTCGTTCTCTGATAAAAACCCATAACCCGGATGTATCGCTTCTGCACCTGTAGCTTGCGCTGCTTCTATGATGCGTGCAATTTGTAAGTAGCTTTGCTTCGCTTCTGCTGCGCCTATGTACACAGCTTCATCACACGCTGCTACATGCGCAGCATCTGTATCTGCATCGGAATACACAGCGACTGTGCGTATACCCATACGATGTGCAGTAGCTGCTACTCTGCAAGCGATTTCACCACGATTGGCAATCAGGATTTTTTTAAACATAATGGTTTTTTGCTTGCCTAGTTATGCAGTCTTTGCGTGTATGCCTAATCGTTGTAGTAAAGATTTATCTTCTTCCACCTCAGGATTGCCCGTTACCAGTAATTTTTCACCATAGAAAATTGAATTCGCACCCGCCAAATAACACAAGGCTTGTATGCCTTCACCTAACTGACGACGACCTGCAGATAAACGCACGCGTGCTTTTGGCATGGTGATGCGAGCTACCGCTATCGTGCGAACAAACTCGAGTGGATCTAATCCATCTTGACCATAGAGCGGTGTGCCTTCTACTTGCACTAAATGATTGATAGGCACTGATTCAGGATAAGGGTTTAAGTTAGCCAGTTGTGCAATCAAACCTGCACGTGATAGTTGTGACTCACCCATACCGACTATGCCGCCACAACATACTTTTAATCCTGCTTCACGCACTGCACCTAAAGTATCTAAACGATCTTGATAGTCACGTGTAGTGATAATGTCGCCATAAAATTCTGGCGCTGTGTCGAGATTATGATTATAAAAATCTAAGCCTGCTTCTTTTAGTCTTACAGCTTGCTGCTCTTCTAACATGCCTAAGGTTGCGCAAGTTTCTAAGCCCATGGCTTTCACAGCCTTGACCATTTCTTCAACTGAATCTAAATCTCTGTCTTTAGGCGCACGCCATGCAGCACCCATACAAAAACGTGTAGCACCTTGATCTTTTGCTGCTTGAGCTGCTGCTAATACTTCATCTAATGGCATAATTTTTTGTGCTGTCACGCCAGTGTCGTAACGCGCAGCTTGGGGACAGTAACCACAATCTTCAGGACAGCCACCAGTCTTAATCGATAACAATGTGGCTAATTCAATTTCATTCGCATTGAAATTTGCTCTATGCACTTGTTGTGAGCGAAACAATAAATCATTGAATGGCAATTCAAACAAAGCCACTACTTCAGCGACTGGCCATGTTTCATGCGCGACTGCAGCAGCGGCAACTTTTTTTGCTGCTGCATGAAATGCGACGGGTTGTGATGTGATGGTGGATGACATAGAACTTCCTTAATAAAATAATTTCAGCAACTAGCTTCTAGCGCTTTTATCGCGCCTGTAGCAAGACAATTTATTTCTTCATCATTGATGATATACGGTGGCATCAGATAAACCGTATTACCTATAGGGCGTAGCAATATCTGCTGCTGTAATCCTTGCGCAAAATAACGACGCGCAAATCCTGCTTGTTCATTGGGCTGCGCATCAAATGCGAAAATCATGCCGCAACGGCGAAAATTTTTACTGCGAGGATGATGTTTCAAATCCTCTAACGCAGCCTCAATTTTATCGCCTCGCACTCTATTTTGTGCCAGCACATCATCTTCTTTAAAAATAGCCAACGTAGCTAAAGCAGCTCTACAAGCTAATGGGTTACCGGTGTAAGAATGCGAATGTAAAAATGCACGTGTGATGTCACTATGATAAAACGCTTGATAAATTTCTTTGCGCGTCATGACTAGCGATAAAGGCAAGTAACCACCACTAATCCCTTTAGACAAACAAAGGAAATCTGGCCACACGCCAGACTGCTCAGATGCAAAAAAAGTCCCCGTACGACCACAACCAACTGCAATTTCATCTGCAATTAAATGCACATTAAATTCATCACACAAGGCACGCAAGGTCTGCATATACACAGGATCATGCATGATCATGCCGCCCGCACATTGCACTAAGGGTTCAATGATGATGGCGGCTATGTGCTCAGCACGCTGCTCTAATACACGCCGCACATCAAGTGCTGCATGACGCGCTACATCAGCTGTAGTTTCACCTTCTTTAGCATTGCGTGCATCTGGTGTTGCAACCACATGCGCAGGCTGCAACATAGCGCCATAGGCCTGACGAAATAAAGGCACATCAGTGACTGCTAAGGCACCAACTGTTTCGCCATGGTAGCCACCTTGTAAATAGATGAATTCCTGCTTTTGTGGCAGCCCTTGATTTGCCCATGCATGAAAACTCATCTTCAAGGCTATCTCTACCGCCGATGCTCCATCAGATGCATAAAAACAATGTCCGAGTACGCCATCAGTTAATGCGGATAATTGTTCAGAAAGTTCTACAACAGGCTCATGCGTGAAGCCTGCTAACATCGCATGTTCTAGTTGATCTAACTGCGCCTTGATTGCATGGTTAATACGTGGATTTGCATGACCAAATAAATTCACCCACCATGAACTAATACCATCGATATAACGATGTCCTGCATGATCCATCAGCCAAGCACCACGACCTTGACTGAGCGACACCATAGGTATGCTTTCATGATGTTGCATTTGTGTGCAGGGATGCCAAACACTGGCAAGACTGCGTGCAACCCAATCATTGTTAGCGTGTGCGCTCATTACATCCTAAATATGCCGAACTTCGTATCAGGTATAGGTGCATTCAATGATGCACTCAATCCTAAACCTAACACCATGCGTGTATCAGCAGGATCAATCACACCATCATCCCACAAGCGTGCACTTGCATAATATGGATGGCCCTGCACTTCATATTGATCGAGTATGGGTTGTTTAAATGCGGCTTCTTCTTGCGCACTCCATTGTCCACCCTTGCCTTCTATGCCATCGCGCCTAACGGTGGCCAACACACTCGCAGCTTGTTCACCACCCATGACTGAGATACGTGCATTCGGCCACATCCATAACATGCGCGGTGAATAAGCACGACCACACATGCCGTAATTACCTGCACCAAAGCTTCCACCTATGATGACGGTAAATTTAGGTACTGCAGCTGTAGCAACCGCTGTAACCATCTTGGCGCCATTGCGCGCTATGCCTTCGTTTTCTACTTTACGACCCACCATAAAGCCAGTGATGTTTTGTAAAAAAACTAAAGGTATTTTTCGTTGACAGCAAAGCTCTATGAAATGCGCGCCTTTTAATGCCGACTCAGAAAACAAGATGCCATTGTTGGCGATGATGCCAACTGGCATTCCAAACAAATGTGCAAAACCACAAACCAGTGTGGTGCCATAGCGTGCTTTAAATTCATCAAACTCACTACCATCGACCACGCGTGCAATAATTTCTCTCACTTCAAAAGGCTTACGTGTATCAGTAGGAATTAATCCATAGATTTCTTTAGCGTCGTAACGTGGCTCTACCGATGGACGCAACACCATTTGTTCTGGCTTACTACGATTTAAATTACCAACTATAGAACGTGCGATGGATAAAGCATGCATATCATCTTGTGCTAAATGATCTACCACGCCAGACAAGCGCGTATGCACATCACCACCACCTAAATCTTCTGCACTCACTATCTCACCGATTGCAGCCTTCACTAAAGGCGGGCCACCCAAGAAAATCGTACCTTGATTTTTAACGATAATAGATTCATCACTCATGGAAGGTACATACGCACCACCTGCTGTACATGAACCCATAACGACTGCGATTTGCGGTATGCCTTGTGCAGACATGTTTGCTTGATTAAAGAAGATGCGCCCGAAATGTTCACGATCAGCAAAGACATCATCTTGATTCGGTAAATTTGCACCGCCCGAATCGACCAAATAAATACAAGGCAAATTATTTTGTGCTGCAATTTCTTGTGCGCGTAAATGTTTTTTCACCGTCATAGGGAAATAGGTTCCGCCTTTGACGGTTGCATCATTACAAACAATGACACACTCCTGACCTTTAACACGCCCTATGCCGGTAATCATGCTGGCAGACGGCGCAGCATTGTCATACATATTCAGCGCAGCTAATTGTGAAAACTCTAAAAATGGCGTGCCAGGATCAAGCAGCATATTGACACGCTCACGTGGTAACAGCTTGCCACGTGCAGTATGTTTTTTACGCGCATCTTCGCCACCGCCTAATGCAAGTTTTTCACAATGCGCACGCAAATCATCTACCAAAGCCTGCATGGCATGCGCGTTAGTGACGAATTCTTCGGAGCGTGGATTAAGTTTAGTTTCTAGGTATGGCATGTATTTATTTTTCTAAAATATTTCCATCGACATAAAACCATCGTCCGTTTTCACGAACAAAGCGACTTATTTCATGTAAGCGTTGTCCTCGCCCCTGCACACGACAACGCGCTACAAATTCTACGGTGGCAGCATCCTCTTGTTGTGACACTTGTCTTACTTCTAAACCCAGCCACTTTAGTGCAGCATCTGTCACTGCCTCTGCGGGTCGCGACTCTTTATGCCAAGTCTCTCTGAGATAGTTTTCTTCACCTAATACGTAGGCACTATAACGAGAGCGCATTAACTGTTCAGCACTTACTGCATGTTGCGCACCACTGATGAAAGGCTCACAACATTTTTCTAATGCACCACCACCACAAGGGCAGGGCTCTAACTTAGTTGAGGCGCGCTGATTTACCATGTGGCTTACTTCATCTCTTCTGCATTAACTCAAACTTAGGCTAATGCACGTGCAATTAATATTTTTTGTATATCGCTGGTGCCTTCGTAAATCTGACAAACACGTACATCGCGATAAATACGTTCAACTGGAAAATCTTTTACATAGCCATAGCCGCCATGTATTTGTATAGCATCTGAACAAACTTTTTCTGCCATCTCACTAGCAAATAATTTTGCCATCGCTGCTTCTTTTAAACAGGGCACGCCTGCATCTTTCATAGACGCAGCATGTAAAGTCATTTGTCGTGCCACTTCTATCTGCGTAGCCATATCAGCCAATCTGAATTGCACTGCCTGATGATCAAACAAAGGCTTATCAAAACTCTGACGTTCTTTCGCATAAGCTAAAGCAGCATCAAATGCTGCACGTGCCATACCTATAGCTTGCGCAGCTATGCCTATACGCCCACCTTCTAATCCTGATAAAGCGATACGATAGCCTTCACCTTCTGCACCGATTAAATTCGCAGCAGGTATACGGCAATTTTCAAAAACAATTTGCGCCGTGTCGGATGAATGTTGGCCTAATTTTTCTTCTATGCTAGCGACGACATAACCCGGTGTAGTTGTGGGCACCCAAAAAGCGCTAATGCCACGCTTACCTGCCGTTTTATCGGTGACAGCCATGACGATAGCTACATCAGCATTTTTACCACTGGTGATAAATTGTTTTACACCATTGATGACATAACTGTCGCCATCACGTGTAGCTGTTGTTCGCAATGAAGAAGCATCACTACCTGCATGCGGTTCAGTCAAACAAAATGCACCTAACATTTTTCCTTGCGCCAGAGGTCGCAACCATTGTTCTTGTTGTGCAGGATTAGCTAGCATCATCGCTATGCTACATACAGGACAATTGTTGACAGAGATGATGGTTGAAGTTCCGCCATCACCTGCTGCGATTTCTTCTATCACTAAAGCTAACGCCACATAATCTAAACCTGCACCACCTTGCTCTTCTGGCACAGCGACACCGAAGGCACCCATTTGCGCTAACTGCTGCAAAGCTTCTTTAGGAAAGTGTCGCTCTTTATCCCAACGCGCAGCATGTGGACGTAACTGCTGCTGCGAAAATTCACGCATTGCATCACGTATCATGGTGTGTTGTTCAGAGAGCATCATCGCTTTATTCTTTATTTTGAATAGCAGGCATAAAAATGTGTGTTGATTAGTGTGCTAATTACTGTATTAATCAGCTTGATTACCAGACCATAGTCTGTCCATCAAAACTATGAAAGCTTCCGCTTTCACTTTGCTTTAATCCGCTTATTACTTTACGCATGCCTGCCACGCTGTCTTGTACAGAAGTCGGCGCACTCGGACCGCCCATTTCCGTTTTTACCCAACCTGGGTGAATCACCATTAGCTTAGCGTGTGGATAATCCATCGACGCTGCTTTGACTGCCATGTTCAATGCTGCTTTTGAAGCACGATAAACCCAACCCATGCTTGCTGTTGTGACACCTATGCTGCCCATGACGCTGGTGAGAAATACGAATGTACCTTTTGCTTCTTCAACTGCGGGCGCTAACAGTGGAATGGCTTGCATCGCGCCTAATACATTGGCGTGCATCACGCGATCAAATTCCGCAACCGCAGGCGCTTCTGTTGCACCGGCATATGATCCAAATACACCCGCCACATACACCACTAAATCTAAACGCTCACCATCGAGTTGCCATGGCAAGCTAGCCAGTGATTCCGCTACAGTGACATCAATTTTCATTGCATGCGCACCTTCTTGCTTGAGTGCTTCTACCGTCGCATCATCACGTGCTGTTGCAAATACCTTATAGCTATCAGCAAGTAACTGACGAACGAATTCACGGCCTATGCCGCGTGAAGCACCAATTATTAAAGCTGTGCGCATGCAAATTCTCCTTACATCATTTCAATTGCCATAGCGGTAGCTTCACCGCCACCGATACACAACGCAGCTACACCACGCTTACCACCGGTTTTTTTCAATGCACCCAACAAAGTCACGATAATGCGCGCACCAGATGCACCGATAGGATGACCTAAGGCACAAGCACCACCATGAATATTAATTTTGTCATGAGTGATATTGTGTTCTTTCATTGCGGCCATGGCGACTGCTGCAAACGCTTCATTGATTTCAAACAGATCGACATCGCTAGTCTTCCAACCTGTTTTTGCATACAACTTTTCAATCGCGCCTACTGGTGCAGTAGTAAACCAGTTAGGTTCGTGTGAGTTACGCATATGAGCAACGATTTTTGCAATAGGCTTCACACCTAATTTTTTCGCTGTTGATTCACGCATCAACACTAATGCTGCTGCACCGTCATTGATAGATGAAGAAGAAGCGGCTGTGATGGTGCCGTCTTTTTTAAATGCTGGTTTTAATTGTGGGATTTTTTCTATCTTAGCTTTGAGTGGACCTTCATCTTTATCGATAACGACATCACCGGCTTTGCCAGTAATAGTCACTGGTGCAATTTCCCATTTAAAGGAACCATCAGCTGTCGCAGCTTGTGCACGTTTTACTGAATCAATTGCAAAAGCATCTTGTGCTTCACGCGTGAATGAATATTTTGCAGAGCAATCTTCTGCAAATGTACCCATAGAACGGCCTTTGTCATACGCATCTTCTAAACCATCTAACATCATGTGGTCATACATCATGCCGTGACCTATGCGATAACCACCACGTGCCTTAGGAATTAAGTAAGGTGCATTTGTCATCGACTCCATCCCACCCGACACCACCACTTCATTCGTGCCCGACATAATTGAGTCATAACCATAAATAGTTGCCTGCATAGCAGAGCCACACATTTTGGATAAAGTCACAGCACCTGCTGATACAGGAATACCGGCTTTAATCGATGCTTGACGCGCAGGTGCTTGACCTTGTGCTGCCATTAAACAGTTACCAAAGATCACATCATTCACTACTTCAGGCTTAATACCTGCACGTTCAACTGCCGCGCGAATTGCAACTGCACCTAGATCATGTGCAGATAGAGATGAAAAATCACCTTGGAATGCGCCCATAGGGGTGCGTGCGGCACCAACAATTACAACCGGATCAACGATAGGATCTTGCATAGTTATCTCCAAAAAAATAAAAATTAAGTGGCGGCCGATGGTGCAGATTGCGCCGTGGATGTCTGATAGCTAAAACGAACTTCCTGCGGATAGGGAAAAACGTCTTCCACTTGGCCGTCAAGTATTCGGGTTTTACGTTGTTGCCAATACTCTGCTGTCAGTAGATCGGCATGATGCTTCATGAAGTATTTACGTACTTTAGGATTGCCTAATAAAAAAACACTGAACTGTTCTGGAAAGACATCGTTTTTTTTTTTTTTTTACCAAGGCTCAGACGCCATTTCATCTTCTTCATTGCGTGCCGGTGGTATATCGCGGAAATTACAATCACTGATGTATTCGATTTCATCATAGTCATAAAATACGACTCTGCCCTGACGCGTCACACCAAAATTTTTATACAGCATATCTCCGGGGAAGATATTCGCTACCACTAAATCTTTAATTGCATTGCCATATTCACGCACGCCATGTTCTATTGCTGCTTCATCTCCTGCTTGCTCGGCTTCTGTCAGCCAAATATTTAATGGCGTCATGCGACGTTCTATATAGAGATGGCGAATAATGATTTGTTCACCATCTTCTTCAACAATAGAAGGCGCAACCGACTTTAATTCCGCTAGCAATTCCTCTGAAAATCTTGAACGGGGAAAGGCAACGTTGGAATATTCCAGAGTGTCGGCCATTCGACCTACTCTGTCGTGATACTTCACCAATAAATATTTTTCTTTGACTTGTTTAGGCGTAGTTTCTTTAGGCGCAGGAAAACTATCTTTAATCGCTTTAAACACATACGGGAAGGAAGGCAATGCAAACACCACCATTACCAAACCACGAATACCCGGCGCTATTTCAAAGCGATCAGAGGAATGGCGCAGATGATGTAAGAAGTCACGGTAGAACAAGGCCTTGCCTTGTTTTTGCAAACCTAAAATTGTGTAAATTTCATTGCGCGGTTTATTCGGCAACATGCTGCGTATAAATTGCACATAGGCCGATGGCACTTCCATATCAACCATGAAGTAGGCGCGTGTAAATGAAAACAACATGGTGATGATATTGACATC
Organism: Oxalobacteraceae bacterium; assembly: GCA_027486615.1. Classification (GTDB taxonomy): domain Bacteria; phylum Pseudomonadota; class Gammaproteobacteria; order Burkholderiales; family Burkholderiaceae_D; genus Pernthalerella. The sequence continues at coordinate 13,771 of JAIXOW010000088.1, forward strand.
GGTCAGCACTGCATCAAGAACTAAATCACCTTTGCGGTTATGCAGTATGGGAATTACAAAGGGATGCTCTCGATTGCCATTAATGACTTTTCCAACTATGTACGCGCCTTTATTGCGGAAAAAAAGACTTGATAACACTTGAATTTGATAATTCGCTTCCGTCGCTCGCGCTATCAATAATGCTTGCAAACGTTCTTCTATAAAAGCGATATCACGATCTAAATCGTAAAACTCACATGCCAATTGATAATTATTGACTAAGCGACGCAGAGTTAAGCGCATACCATCTGCTTGCGGATAATAGACGCGATAAACAGGCGTTGCTTCAGCAGGCTCTATATATTCTGTTGAAACAGCTGAGCGCACAAAAATAAAGTCATTATGAAAATACGTGCGATGCAAAATTTTGCAGCATACAGAATTAAAAAAAGTTTCCGCTAACTCAGGCTGTCTGTGATCCATTAACAAGCCTATGTAATGTAGTTTCACTTCACGCCATACACTATCTGTTAGCTCTTCTTCTTCATATTCATCTTCTAAGCTTTGTACGCATTCCTTCACTCTATGCTCATAGAATGCAATTCTGTCGCGCGCTCCAGCTTGCGCTTCTTTCCATGTCATTTGTTCGAAGTGGGTTCTAGCTTCTTGGCTAGCATGTCTAAATAAGCGATAGTGCTTATCAAAGCCATCAAGAATAACGCGCGCAATATCAAACGCAATTTGCGATGACAGTAACTTAGGAAAGGCGACTTGTGAATCTGGCATTTTAGGCAGTCTCAGCAAATAATTCACGACCAATCAACATACGACGTATTTCGCTGGTGCCTGCACCAATTTCATAGAGCTTTGCATCGCGCCATAGTCGTCCCGCTGGATATTCATTGATATAACCATTACCACCTAGAGCTTGTATCGTTTCACCTGCCATCCAAGTCGCTTTTTCAGCAGAATATAAAATCGCACCTGCCGCATCTTTGCGCAGGGCACGCACTGCATCCGGTGTTTTTGCGCGATCACATGCTTGGCCCACTGCATAGACATAAGCTTTACATGCCATCATGGTGGAATACATATCAGCTAGCTTGCCTTGCATGAGTTGGAACTCACCGATAGGTTGGCCGAATTGTTTACGTTCATGCACATAGGGAACAGTGACGTCCATACAAGCTTGCATAATGCCTAGTGGACCACCCGACAATACAGCACGCTCATAGTCTAGGCCTGACATTAAAACATTCACACCGCGACCTAAACCTCCCAATACATTTTCAGCAGGCACTTCACAATCACGGAACACTAACTCGCCTGTATGCGAACCACGCATTCCTAGTTTGTCGAGTTTTTGCGCAACTGAAAATCCAGGATAATTTTTTTCAATTAAAAATGCAGTGATGCCACGTGGTCCTGCTTCAATATCATTTTTTGCATACACCACCATCACATCAGCATCGGGGCCATTGGTGATCCACATTTTTGAGCCATTCAATATCCAACGATCGCCTTTGAAATCAGCACGCAACTTCATGTTCACAACATCAGAACCTGCATTCGGTTCTGACATGGCTAATGCGCCTATATGCTCACCTGAAATTAATTTTGGTAGATAGGTTTTCTTTTGTTCTTCACTGCCATTCCGACGAATTTGATTGACACATAAGTTTGAATGCGCACCGTAAGACAAGCCCACTGAAGCAGAAGCGCGTGAAATTTCTTCCATAGCGATGATGTGGGCTAAATAACCCATAGCACTTCCGCCGTATTCTTCATCTGCTGTAATGCCTAACAGACCTAACCCACCCATCTTGCGCCACAAGTCCATAGGAAATTGATCGGAACGATCTATCTCTGCTGCACGCGGTGCGATTTCAACGGATGCAAAATGTTGAACTGCTTCACGCAGCGCTGCGATATCTTCGCCATGATCAAAACTTAGGCCTGGCAGATTATTCATACTATTTTCCTGTTCAAACTTTTAATGCAATTCGATGGATTACGCTGCGCTGCGTGCGCTAGAAGCACTAAGCAATCCACTTTTGATTTTTTCACCTTGATTATCTTGCGCCAACATATTGCGGCATCGATCTTCATGTGCGGCGATTTCAGCCAAAGTGATTTCTATATCTTCACGCTGCTGTTCTAATGATTCTCGATGTCGTGATAAGACGGTGAGAAAGCGATTCAGTTGAGCCGCAGAGTCTTGCGGCGAGTCATACATATCCACTAAATCTTTAATTTCTGAGAGCGTTAATCCCAGACGCTTGCCACGTAAGGTGAGTTTTAAACGCGTACGATCGCGTGCGCCGTAAACTCTGGTACGACCGCCAGCGCCTTCACGGCTAGGACTAATTAAACCTTGATCTTCGTAGAAACGAATGGCACGTGGCGTAATGTCAAATTCACGGGCTAGTTCGGTGATGGTATAAGTCGCCATAGGTTCTGCAGGTAGAATGTACGTTTACGTAAACGTCAACTAAAGCGGTATTGTAGGCGGGCGAGATGTAAATGGAAACCCCGCAAAGCAGTCATTTTCAGGGGCAAAATTTTAGCTTTTCTTACTCTTAGCCGATAAACTTAAAATCCTCTAATTTTCATTAATTTCATCTTATTTACATCCAAATAGCATTAACTTTATTTAATTATTCATGAATCCTCTAGAATCAGAACTCGAGTATGTGTTGGGCGACACGCTGCCTGAAATCGGCCGCTGTATAGATGTCGCTCCGGGTGTGCGTTGGCTACGTATGGGCCTGCCATTTGCCCTCAACCACATTAATCTCTGGCTTTTAGAAGATAAGCTGCCAAATGCACAGGATGAATTAGTGCAAGGCTGGACAATCGTGGATTGCGGCATCAGCAATGACGCCACTCGTAGCGCTTGGGAACAGTTATTTGCCGAGGAATTGCGCGGATTACCGGTATTAAGAGTGATCGCTACCCATTGCCATCCGGATCATGTGGGTTTGTCCAACTGGTTATGCGAAAAGTGGAAAGCGCCTTTTTATATGTCAGCCGGTGAATATGCCTTTGCACGCATGATGTCAGCGGGCTTACCGGGTGCCGATGGTCCTGCTTCACTACCCCACTTTCAGCGCAATGGATTAACTGATCCGACCTTGATTGCAGAGCTAAGTGCGCGCGATTCGTATTACCCCACCCTCGTGCCTGCAGTACCGCATAGTTTTCAGCGCCTGCAAGATGGCAAATCACTATCTATTAATGGACAGCAGTGGGATTTAATTTCTGGCTTTGGTCATTCGCCCGAACATATTGCACTTTATAGGGCAGATGATCAGGTATTGATTTCTGGCGATATGGTGTTGCCACGCATCTCAACCAATGTTTCGGTATTTGCGATAGAACCTGATTTTGATGCTGTAGGTGCTTTTTTAGAATCGCTAAATAAATTTTTATCATTACCTACACAAACTTTAGTACTACCTTCACATGGCAAACCATTTCGTGGCTTACATACTCGCATTCAACAATTACATACTCATCATCAAGAACGTTTAAATGAAGTAATGACTGCTTGTAAGACACCGCAATCTGCTGCAGACATTGTTCCAGTCATGTTTCCACGTACATTAGATGTGCATCAACTCACATTTGCACTCGGAGAAGCGCTAGCGCATTTGCATCATTTATGGGCAAAGGGCAAGTTAACGCGCAAACTAAGTGAAGATGGCATTCAGAAATTTGTCAGTATTGATTCAACTCGGTAAAAGAGCCTGTAATGTTGCTATGCATGCAATCTGTTTGTCATAATTTTTTGATTACAACTCATTGATTTTTACAAAAGGTAGTACACGCATTAACTGACTATTAACTGCATTCATGCAATAGTCAGTTTTATGACATCTACAGATGAACGGCATCAATTCAGCGAGCGTTTGCAACAAGCACTACGTTCTGCTGAATACTCTCCTGATAGCCCTACCCAACTAGCTCGTGAATTTAATGCACGCTTTGCAGGTCAACCTGTGACGGTGCATGCTGCGCGCAAATGGTTAATGGGTGAATCTATTCCTACCCAAGAAAAATTACGCTCACTCGCTAAATGGTTGAATGTAACAGCAGAGTGGTTACGCTTTGGTACTGCTAGCGCGAATAATAGTAATAGCTCACACAATAGTAGTGATGCAAAAATTATTGCTAGTCTGCGTCAGCTAGATGAAGGGAACCAACAGCTAGTGTTTGAATTCATACGTTTACTCGTGCGTATGGACAGAAAAAAATAAATCTTCTTACTCTGCTTGCAGGTTCTGTAAATAACGCAAACCTGCAATAGCACGACTGCCATACCAAGACAACATTTCACCATCGATCAACTGCACGGGTTTGCCACATTGCTTTTCTAATGCATCACAATGTTCATCATTGAAATGATACGGCTCGCTGGAAAGAAAAATCAAATCGATATCTTCAACTAATTGTGGTGTCCATGTAAATGTTGGATAACGTAAAGTTGAATCCTCACACTCCCATTGCTGTAAATTTATAAGTGCCAACATCTGCGCAATGTAGGTGTTACGCGCAACTGTCATCCATGGATCTTTCCATATGCAATATAAAACGCGCTGTAATTTATTATTACGTTGAGCTTGTAATGCATCATAAGCTTGCTGCAAGTCTCTACACAAAGTCTCTGCTTTTGTTTGCGCATGAAAAACTGCGCCAAATAAACGATATACATCTAGATTGTCGAGCGGCGTAATCGGATGTGTGACGATGATATGTGGAATAAATTCAGCTAAGGCATCGACGGTAGGCTTTTCATTTTCATCGATATTCACGATTAAATGCGTAGGTGCTAGCTTACGAATTTTTTCTATGTTGACGTCTTTAGTGCCGCCTATCTTAGGAATAGGAGCAAGTTGCTGTTCTGGATGAATGCAAAATCCTGTGCGGCCTACTAATGATGCCGTTAAACCTAAATCACACAATAATTCAGTTAAGGAAGGAACGAGAGAAACAATGCGGCAATCCAATGTTCCATCACTTAATTTAGGTACCGGAACATGATGCGTTCCAATCGCATCAATCAACATACTCATTGATTTGATTGCTTAGCTGATTGATCATCTGCGTGCTTAGCTTCCTGCACAATTTCATTCATCGCTGCTTTATAAGGTGCACGCGCAAAAATTACGTCATACAAACTATTCGGCAACAAACGCAACAACCAAGAAACACCACGCATTTGCCATGGGATGACAGCATAACTACTACCTGCTGTTATTTTTTTCACTGCGCTTATAGCAAATTTATTTGCAGGCATGAGAAAAGGCATAGGATAGGTATTTACTTGCGTCATTGGTGTATCAATATAGCCGGGCGCAATAGTGACGACTTTAATCCCACTCGCTCGCAACTCCACTCGCAAAGATTCACAATAACTAATCACGGCAGCTTTTGATGCACTATAAGCTTCTGCGCCTGGCAAGCCACGTATGCCTGCAACACTTGCGATACCAACTAAACGCAAATTACGCTGACCAGTCTTAGCTTGTAATTTCATTGCTGTGACAAAGGCGCTAAATGTAGCGACTACAGCCAATACATTAATCGCCATGATTTTTTCAAACACTGCCGTATCTTCATGTCGTTCAGTCAGCGTGCCATAAGATACACCAGCATTCGCTATGACGACTTCTATGCCGCCGGTGCGTTGTAAAAAATCTTGAGCAGCTGCATTCAACGCTTGATGATCACAAACATCGACAGCATAGATGAAATGTTTGTCTGGATTTGGTAAGGACAGACGAAGCGACTCTAGTTCTTCTTTGCGACGCGCGAGCAAACCACATTGCGCACCTTGCGCTGCATATTCCATCGCTAGCGCTACACCTAAGCCACTCGATGCACCTGTGATAAAAACACGCTTCATTGATGGCTCAGTTACATGCACTGATATTTATTTTTTACGTGCAATCAAGGCATCTATGGTTTGCAATGTAGCAGCATGCATGGCATGTTCTGAAGCTCCGCGCATAGCTGCGCCCACCATGGAAGGTGAAGTAATAAAGCGACCATCAATTGCTACAGTCGGTACACTTTCAATATTGTAGGCTTGCTGCAGTTGAGCGACACGTGCCACTTTAGATTGCACGGTAAATGAGTTATAAACTTCTAAGAATTTTTTTCTATCAACGCCCTGTTTCTCAACGAAATCAACGATCGCGTCTTCTTTATCTAGCTTGATACGCTGTACATGAATCGCTTCAAACACTGCACGATGTACTGTATCGAGCTTACCCATGGTCTCTAAGGTGTAATACAGTTTTTGCTGAGGTATGAAAGACTCACGAAAACCTACAGGCACTCGCTTAAAGGATATGGTGTCACCACGTTTTTTTATCCATTCTGCTAGCTGCGGCTCAAAAGCAAAACAGTGCGGGCAGTTGTACCAAAAAAATTCCAACACTTCGACTTTTTTAGCACTATCTGTCGGTTGGATTTGTTGTAAGCGTGTGTATTCCACACCCTCTACCGGCTCAGTTGGTGAAGCTGTAACCTGTAATGACAACAAACCAAAAACAACTAAAGCAATGTAGCGACGTAAGGTAGACATAGCAATTCCTCTAATAAAAGCAAACCATGCTTTACGGTGTTGGAAATATAAAAATTAAATGAAGTTTATTTTGGCACACTGACTACTGCTGCATCGACACCGTTGTCATATAAACGCGTACGCATTTTATGCATGGTGTCAGTATCTTTAAATGGACCTACACGTACTCGATACAGCGTACCTGTTTCTGTGCGTCGTTCTGAAACGGCGGCAGCCACACCTAATAATGCGAGACGACCTTTAGCTGCATCAGCATCGGCTATTTCTCTAAATGCACCAGCCTGTAAAAAGTAAATATTTTTTTCGTCACTAGCTGTCGTGGTCGCAGCCTTTTCTGTTTTATCTGTTTTAGCGTTTTCTGTCGCCGCTGGTGTTACTGGCGCTTTGGCTGCAGCATTGGTTGATGTCCCTGTGGTTGGTGTGGCTGTGGTTGGTGTTGATGATGCAGGGGCTGCTTTTTGTTCCCCTAGGGGCGCACCTTCTTCGGCATTTGGTATTACACGACGATCACGTGCACCACCCGGTAAGGTGGCATTCGGATCGATCGCGGTATCAGCAGCATCATTTTGTTTGCCAAGTTTGTCTACAAAAGGCAGGGGCGTTTTCATGATGGTGATCGCCACCCAAACTGCAATGGTTAAACCTATGATCAAACCTATGATAAGTCCGGCTACTGTTCCACCCGCCTGACGCGCCATGGAACGACCTTCTGCTTGATAAGGAATGGGGCTATGCATATTCAAAATTGGATCCAATGCATGTAGTCAAAAACTAGCGATGTAATTTTATAAAACGAATTTTAATTTCGGGCTTACTTTGCAAATTCTTACATTCTTGATGGTGATGAAACGCCCAACAGTGTTAAACCGTTTTTTAATACCTGACGCGTGGCACACAACAAAGCAAGGCGCGCATTTTTCAAAGCTTCATCATCCACCAATACTCGCTCTGCATTGTAGTAGCTATGTAACTCACCTGCTAGATCACGTAAATAAAACGCAACCTGATGCGGACCTAATTCTTGCATCGCTTTCTTTAAGACCTCTGGATACTCAGCAATTTTAGACATTAAGGTGGCTTCACGTGGCGCGAGCAAAGGTGAGAGATCGACCTGACTTAATTTAGCTTCATCCCCATTCCATTGCGCTAGCACTGAACAAATACGTGCATGGGCATATTGCACATAATAGACAGGGTTCTCATCGGATTGCGCCAAGGCTAAATCAACATCAAACACAAATTCTGTATCAGCTTTACGTGAAATGAGGAAAAAGCGAACGGCATCACGACCACGTGTTAAATCACGCTGCTCATTTGCTGCACCTGCTTCTGCCTCACCGGTAGACCATTCAATTAAGTCGCGCAAAGTGACATAAGAACCAGCGCGTTTAGAGATCTTGACCTCTTCACCATTCCGCATCACGGTGACCATTTTATGCAGCACATAATCTGGATAGCCTTGCGGTATGTGCATGCCAACAGCCTGTAAGCCGGCGCGTACTCGGGCTATGGTGCCGTGATGATCACTGCCCTGCACATTAATGACTTGCTCAAACCCGCGCTGCCATTTTGTGATGTGATAGGCCACATCCGGTACGAAGTAGGTGTAAGTGCCATCGGATTTACGCATGACGCGATCTTTATCATCGCCATACTCGGTGCTTTTCAACCACAACGCGCCATCTTGTTCAACGGTTTTGCCAGCTGCGATCAAGGCCTTCACTGCGGAGTCGACTTTGCCATCGCTGTATAGCGAGGACTCTAAATAGTAATGATCGAAACGCACACCAAAGGCCTGCAAATCTAAATCTTGTTCGTGGCGCAGATAAGTGACGGCAAAACGGCGTATGGATTCTATGTCGTTAACATCACCACTGGCAGTGACTGGATCACCGTTAGCAGCAGATACCGTCTTTTTAGCTACAAAATCGGCGGCGATGTCAGCAATATAGTCGCCGTTGTAAGCAGATTCTGGCCAATCTGCATCCCCAGGCTTTTTGCCTAAAACGCGCGCCTGTACGGAATTCGCCAATGTCGCAATCTGCACGCCAGCATCGTTGTAGTAAAACTCACGCTGAACTTGATAACCCTGTGCTTCTAGTAAAGCTGAAATCGCATCGCCTAAAGCACCTTGTCTGCCGTGCCCCACATGCAAAGGTCCCGTAGGATTAGCGGAGACAAATTCAACCAATACTTTACGTCCTGTTGCATCTTGGGTTTTTCCATAGCGCTCACTCTCTTGCAACACACGTGTGACGATAGCTTGTTTGCTGCCTGCCACCATACGCACATTCATAAAACCTGGGCCAGCAATTTCCACATTTGCGATCAAGCCCTCTCTTAAAGGATTGCCCATCACATCCTGAGCTATGGCTTGTGCTAATTCACGTGGATTCTTTTTTAATGCTTTGGCTAATTGCATCGCGATGTTGCAAGCAAAATCACCATGCGATGGATCGCGTGGGCGCTCAAGAATGATAGTTGGCGCTGATAAATCAGTGCCCGCTAAATGCGGGGTTAAGGCTTGCTGAAATAATGCAGCAATCTGCTCTTTGGGATCGGTTGACATGAGAATGTTGTGAAGGCGCGATGCCGAAAAAATGAATCAGACTTCGCTTAAAAACGAGATTATACCGGCTACCTGCTGCAAAATTTTCCTAAGCTTTTCTTGCTACTCTGTTTGTCCTTGGTGTGCTTTTCGTTTTATACGCAACCTTTTTGCGTCTAAATCTTTTTAGTTCAATCACCCCAGCGTTTACCTGTCCACTATCAATCGCTAATACCTTAGCTCAACTATGTTTCCGAGTTGAACTGCGCTCTAGATTGCGCTTTCATCACATTCCATTTTGGGGGCGGCCATGGTTGTTTTTTTTATTCGCAAGACTAGCTTTATAACGCTGTTATTTTTACTCTTTGCTTGTGGCGGTGGCTCAAGTGATGGCAACACTACTGGCAATACTGCTACTAGCTTAGTCAGTTCAAATGAGCAAATACTGAGCGATCCTACAAGGTCAAGTTCAAACTCAAGTTCAAGTCCATCCTCTCCCAGCGATACGCCTTGTACAAAAATTCAGCAATCACCATGTTCTAGCGGGACACTCGATCCAGCTCTCACTGCCAACGTAGCTCCTTCTGAACCGCTACCTAAAAATAATTGCTATAGCGACGCAAGCGTTCAATGCAGCGGAGCAAGCAACCTCCAAATCGACAATCACATCACGGTGACTGCCTCGGGTGTGCATACTTATGGTGTCTCCAATCCGGGCGGGTTTTCCAAAACATCGCCTGTCAATCCAGTCGGATTAATGTTGGCTTCTGGCGGTACAGTCGAGGTGCGATCAAGTCGCAGTAAAAACAGTGCGCCCTCGGACGTGGCATTGATTCTGTCGAATTTAGGTTTGTCTTGGGACGGCACGAGCGAGCGACCGCCAATTATTGAAACATTTTCACCAACTTCTAAGCGCGTTGAATTAAGCAGCAACGGTTTTTTACTTAATAAAGATTTACCTGCGCTAAATGATGTAAATTTTTTCGATTTCGCTCTGCGCGGAACAGCTGCCACACAAAGTCATTATGCAAATAATGTTTATTTTCCTCGCCCACAAGATGCAGCATGCTCAAATGTAAATGCTTGCCTCTTAACTGAAAGTCCTCCCATAGTTATTGAACATGGAGACTGGAAAACTGGCGGCAATCAACCCACTAAATTAGTCGCAAGCCATGCCCACTTAGATGGAGCGGTTGAAGTTAGTGCTAACAATACGACTGTTAAGAGTGATAGTCCTAATGATTCTGTCTCCATTGAAATTCCCACCATCTTGGGCGGCCTGACTCCCGGTGCTCAAGGCTATCGAACATATACTCAGTGGAATTATGGCTGGTCGAATCTTGGAGTGTGGGCTACGCAAGATAGAGTGAACATGCCAACTTGGGGTGGCAGCCTAGAGGATAAAAAACTAATCTCAGGAACGGTGGCTTTTGGAACGGTGAGTATTCCAGATCGCATACCTGTTACAGGAACGGTTATTTATAGTGGCAATGTCTACGGCTGGCTGAGTTATGACCCTACAGGCAGTTCCGTTCCATTCTTTGCAAATGCTAGCGTAACCGTCAATTTCGCCAATAACACTGCAGAATTTTTGTTCAGCAAAACCCGCATCATAGAGAAAGATTATTCAGACATCTTTCAACCGCTGGTGGAAACCACGCTCTCCTCAGATAGACAGAAATTCCGAAATTTTTTAAATGGCCGGCTGGATTTCGCAAGCATGCAAGGCGGGATAGGTGCACGTTTTTTCGGTCCCATCACGACCGGTGGCTCTGGAATCGCTCCGGTTGAAATGGCGGGTAGCTTCAACATGCAATGCGCGCAAGCAAGTGATTGTTTCGTCTTAGTGGGAGGTTTTTTATTGAAAAAGCAATGATCACCCTCCCCCTTTTATCTAACTCTCTGCATTTTCTGCAATCTCGCTCCTACCAACAATAAAAAAAAGGCGCCTAAAAGGCGCCTTGAGAGGAGATTGTGCTCTTTATTACAACTTCTACATGCATCACATGTTGTTCTGCATGTAAACGTAAGCTTGAAATATCTCACTTTTTTTGTCAACGATAATTTACAAATAAAAAGTAAACTTTAGTTGACAGTTTAGCGACCGCATTCTAAAGTGCAATCATGAATAATTTGTCGCCATTATTTTTGCGTCGACCTACTTTATGAAGCCACTGCTGCATTATTCGAAAAAACTGGCTTCTAAATTAGGCAAGGAATGGATGCCTTTTGCTGATGTGGCTACGGTAGATCTGCCACTGCCGCGTTTGCTACGGCTGTCTTTATTTCAGCTGTCTATAGGTTTAGCGACTGCGCTACTGGTTGGTACCTTGAATCGCGTCATGATAGTAGAGCTGGGCGTTCCGGCTTGGTGGGTGGCTTTATCGGTTGCGCTACCTCTGGTATTTGCGCCAATGCGTGCCTTGATAGGGTTTCGCTCTGACACGCATCGCTCGCCACTAGGTTTGCGTCGCTTACCTTATATGTGGATGGGAAGTCTGTTTTTATTTGGTGGCTTGGCGATTATGCCATTTGCCTTGCTCGCCCTTGCTGAGCCTCAGCCTGGCATGTTGTGGGTAGGTCGTATCGGTGCCTCACTAGCGTTCTTATTAGTTGGTGCAGGTATGCAAATTACGCAAACCGCTGGTCTGGCTTTGGCAACGGATCTAGCAACACCAGAGACAAGACCGCGCGTGGTAGCGCTGATGTACACCATGTTGTTATTGGGTCTGGTAGGTAGTGGCGCTGTGTTTGGTTGGTTACTTTCTGATTTCAGTCCGTTTCACTTGATTCAAGTGGTGCAAGGTTCAGCAGTGGTGGTGATCTGGATGAATTTAGCAGCACTGTGGAAACAAGAGAGCCGCAATCCAGAGCGTGCAAAAGCCCGCTTTGATAAAGGAAATTTTGCTGTCAGTTGGCGTGCATTTTCAGAGCGCCCAGGCGTAAAACGATTTTTATGGACAGTCGGTGCCGGCACCTGTGCCTTCAATATGCAGGACATTATTTTGGAGCCGTACGGCGGCCAAATTTTGCATTTGGATGTGGGTGCTACGAGTGCATTAACAGCCTTAACCGCAGCGGGTGCTTTAGTCGCGTTTGCGATTGCCGCTAAATTGTTGTCGCGGGGTGCTGATGCTTGTCGCGTTGCTGCTGCAGGTGCTTTATTTGGTTTACCTGCCTTCGCGCTGGTGATTTTTTCAGCACCACTAGATGCACCGAATTTATTTCGTGCCGGTGCTTGCTTGATCGGCTTCGGTGGCGGTCTGTTTTCAGTTGGAACGCTGACTATGGCTATGGCCTTTCAACAAGGTGAAGATGCAGGCATGGCTTTAGGTGCGTGGGGTGCTGTGCAAGCCACCGCTGCCGGACTATCGATTGCAGCAGGCGGACTAATTAAAGATGCAGTGAGTGTTCTGGCTACTTCAGGTTGGATGGGAGAAAGCCTTATTTCGCCAGTCACTGGTTATAGCTTTGTGTATCACTTAGAGATGTACGTTTTATTCTTTGTACTGATAGCCATCGGACCATTGGTCAGACGGCGTAATACACCAATAAACACAACCAGATTCGGATTAGCTGAATTTCCCAGCTAATTCATTTGTGAAGAAGGAGACGCATCATGGGAACAGGCGCCATCACGCAATACATCGACGTAGCTCAGCTCGTGCTTTACGCATTCTGGGCATTTTTCGCAGGCTTGATTTATTACCTGCTGCGCGAGAATCATCGCGAGGGCTATCCTATGGATTCGGGTCGGCATCCACCCGTTCATATTGAGGGATGGCCTCCTGTGCCTAGTCCTAAGGTATTCAAATTGGCGAATGGTCATGAAATGCTTTCACCGCCGCCGCCAGGACCACCTGAGTTTTTGCAAGCGGAACCTAGCCATCGTTTACTCGGCGCTCCCCTAGAGCCAACTGGTAATCCTTTGTTAGCGGGTGTAGGTCCAGGTTCTTGGGCTAACCGTGCTGACATTCCTGATACCACCTTCCATGGTGATCCTAAGATTGTTCCTTTGCGCGCTGATCCAGAATTTGGCGTTGCCAGCCAAGATCGTGATCCACGCGGCTTGCCTGTATTAGGCGCCGACGATGAAGTTGCTGGCACAGTAGGCGAGTTATGGGTTGATCGCTCAGAAATGTTATTCCGCTACATCGAAGTTAAGTTAGCGGACTCTGGCAAAACGGTACTGATACCGATTAATTTTGCGCGTATCACCAAAGACAGCGTCAAAGTTCAAGCGATTTATGCTGATCAGTTTGCAGATGTACCAGGTGTTCGTACTCCAGACCAGATCACGATGTTAGAAGAAGAAAAAATCATGGCTTACTACGGTGCAGGCACGCTGTATGCAGATCCATTCCGTCAGGAGCCATTAGCATGATGCCCAATCACGAACATGAGTTTGAAGCGGCACCGGGTTTACCCGAGCCGCTGCCTGCTACAGAAAAAATTTTATGGCAAGGCAGTCCAGACTGGCGTTTGTTAGGCAATGAAGCGTTTCATTTAAAAACGCTATCGATTTATTTTGTCTTGATGATAGCTTTGCAAGCTGTGTTGTCATGGGATGCTGCAATTGGTTTATCAAAAAATCTCTTGGCACTCTTGACCAGTGCACTACTTGCTTGTGTGGCGTTAGGTTTACTCGCTCTCACCGCTTGGCTATCTGCAACCACTACGCTCTATACCATCACTAACAAACGTATCGTGATGCGTATAGGTATTGTACTGACGCTGACGTTTAATCTTCCATTCTCACGCATTCAAGCTGCACAGATTAAAAACAGTAAGAATGGTAAAGGTGATATCGCACTCGATTTACAAGGTCCTGATCGCATCGCCTATTTGCATCTATGGCCACATGCTAGACCTTGGGAATTGAAACAACCTCAACCTATGCTGCGTGCTTTAGCTAACGTCGCTGAAGTAGGAAGCTTGTTGCATAGTAGTTGGGAAAATGGCCGGCACACCGTAGACAATAGCAGTCTCAGTTCGCACTCTGGTTCAAACTCCTTGCGTGTTGAGCGTAAGCCTATTGCAGTCTCTTCAACGGCTATGGCGCAATGAATTCTTCACCATCCAACACGGTACTGACTGAACCTGCGCGCCATGGGTTTCATCCTGCTATGGCGCTCACAGCATTGGTGTTGGTATGTTTAGTGAGCGTTATTTGGGTACGTTTTTCTGGTCAAACTATTCACGCACAAGATGAAGCACCACTGGTATCACGTGCACTGCGTTTTGAAGACAAGATAGATGGTTCGATAGCAGTGATTGACCCTAAGAATGGATCAGAGATACTCAGCATACAAGGTGAACAAGGTTTTATGCGCGGCGTGCTGCGTGCTTTAGCGCGTGAACGCAAAAAGAATGGGCTTGGTTCTGAACAGCCCTTTGAATTAATCGCTCGTAAAGATGGTCGCTTGACACTGCATGATCCAGCAACGAATACACGCATAGATTTAGAAGCATTTGGTCCTACCAATTCCAGTGTGTTTTCTCGTTTATTGACATCACCTACACCTAGCTTAGGAAAATAAAGCATGACAAAGCCGAGCGCCATTGTGATCGGCTCCGGATTTGGTGGTCTAGCTGCCGCTATCCGTCTTTCCTGCAAGGGCTATCACGTTCAAGTACTAGAAAAATTAAATGCACCAGGCGGTCGCGCTAGCGTGCATAAACAAGATGGCTTCACCTTTGATGCCGGCCCTACCATTATCACTGCGCCTTATTTGTTAGAAGAATTGTGGACGCTATGTGGTCGCACATTTAGTCATGACATTACGCTCAAAGCGATGGAGCCTTTTTATCGTATACGCTTTGATGATGGCACTTGGTTTGATTACAGTGGCAATGACAAAACTATGCGCGCTGAAATTGCGCGTTTTGCTTCCGATGATTTAGCGGGATACGATCGCTTCATGGTGGAAGCAAATCTGGCGCATAAATTAGGCTTTGAAGATTTAGGTGGCGTGACCTTCGACACCATTTGGGATTTACTCGCAGCCGTACCGAACATGGTACGTATGCGAGCATGGCGCAGTATTTATGCCTTAGTCGCTAAACATATTCAAAATCCCAAACTACGTATGGTGTTTAGTTTTCATCCCTTACTAATAGGTGGTAATCCATTTTCTGTGACGTCTGTCTATAGTCTGATCAACACATTAGAACGTCGCTTTGGAGTGCACTGGGCTATGGGTGGCACTGGCGCATTAATTAAAGGCTTAGTGAATTTATTAGAAGAGCGTGGTGCGCATGTACGTTGTGATGCGCCTGTTACACGCATACTGATAGAAAACGGTCGTGCAGTTGGTGTGGAATTAGAAAACGGCGAACAACTTAAATCCGATATTGTGGTGTCGAATGCAGACACGGCTTGGACCTATAAAAATCTCGTCGATAAAAAATATAGAAATCATTGGACTGATAGAAAAATCGCAAACGGCAAATATTCTATGAGTTTATTTGTCTGGTACTTCGGTACAAAAAAACAATATCACGATGTACCACATCATATGATTATGTTGGGTCCACGCTATCGTGAACTATTAACTGATATTTTTAAACGCCACAAACTGGCAGATGATTTTAGTTTGTATCTACATAGACCTAGCGCGAGCGATCCTTCTGTAGCGCCCGCAGGATGTGATGCCTTTTATGTGTTGGCACCGGTTCCACATTTAGGTAGTGGTACAGATTGGAGCAAACAAGCAGAGCCCTTCCGTCAGTCCATACAAGATTTATTAGAAAAAACGGTGATGCCTGGATTAGGCGCTGAAGTGATTTCACAAAAACTCATGACACCGCAAGATTTCAAAGACAGACTCTGGTCTTATCAAGGCGCTGCTTTCGGACTAGAGCCTTTGTTATTACAAAGTGCTTGGTTCCGTCCTCATAATCGTAGTGAAGATGTGCCCGGCTTGTATATGGTGGGTGCAGGCACACATCCTGGCGCTGGCGTGCCTGGTGTATTAATGTCTGCTAAAGCACTTGAGAAAGTGATTCCTGATGTCACACACCATTCCTGAGCAAATGCCATTAGATATGGCCGCCTGCGAAGAGTTAATGCGCGGCGGTTCTAAATCTTTTTTTGCTGCGAGTAGCTTACTGCCGCAACGTATACGCACTTCTGCAATTGCTTTGTATGCGTTTTGTCGTGTGGCAGATGATGCGATTGATTTACATCCTGATGATCCTGAGGCGATGCAACAGCTATTGCAACGCTTAGATAATGTATATGCAGGTCGTCCTGGCAATATCATTGAAGATCGTGCTTTAGCGATGGTGGTGCGTGCCTATAAATTGCCGCGCGAATTACCTGCTGCGTTATTAGAAGGTTTTGCGTGGGATGCTGCCGGTCGCCATTATGAAACTATGGATGAATTACATGACTACTGTGCACGTGTAGCAGGTAGTGTGGGAGCCATGATGGCTTTAATCATGGGCGTGAAAAATAAACAAGTCTTAGCGCGCGCTTGTGAATTAGGTAATGCTATGCAACTCACTAACATTGCTCGTGATGTGGGTGAAGATGCGCGCAATGGCAGACTATATCTACCGCGTAGTTGGATGCGTGAAGCTGGCATCGATCCACAAGCATGGTTAGCTAATCCTGTATTCACTCCACAACTTGCAAGTGTGATTGGTAGAGTGTTATTAGAAGCTGATCGTTTATATAAGCAAGCTAGTACCGGTGTTGCAGCATTACCGCGTGACTGTCGTAGCGCTATCTTGGCTGCTGCCATGATTTATAGCGAAATCGGACAAGTCGTTGCTAAGAACTGTATGAACTCTATAGATGAACGTGCTGTGGTGAGCAAAGCACGCAAACTCACTTTACTTTGCTTAGCGAAGACACGCGCGCAATTGCCTAGTCGCTGCGATATGCAAACGCCAGCTCTGCATGCCATCACTTTTTTAATTCAAGCTTGTGAAGGCCACTCTAACCATACGATCAATGCTAGCGAACCGAGTGAGCGGAATTTTGATGAGCGCGTGGAATGGATGATAGATTTATTTGAACGTTTATCAGTTCCAAGAAAAAGAGCTTAACGCCTTCATCAATTTAACTTTTTCATCCAAAGCGTGGCATACGCCACTTCAACATCCATTGCACAATAGGTGAAGTTAAGCGTGGCACATTCAGTGTTTCATGTACGCTAATGACTTCTTCACCAAATAATTTTGTTTGTAAGACAGAGCGTTCATAAAATGGCGTATCTTCCAACATGCTAATTATTTCTACACGCTGCTCACCTTCACTGCGCATACGACGTGGTATGCGCCAAGCAGTTAATGGCAAGACTTGTCTAGGCGGTGGTGTGAATTCTGTGTGTGTGCCATCGGGCTTAAAGCGTAATCCCAACAAACGATCTTTGCCTTGTTTTTGTTGAACATCATAAATGATGGCAGTACTGCCATCTGACAAAGTAGCGCGTGACCAATCCCATTCGCGAAATGGACGATCTATAGGTTCTGAGCCTTCATTCGAATCAAGATAAGCATGTCCTTTCCATCGCAGTGATGGATTATTCAATTCGACTTCGACTCTTGCACAAGGTGCTAACGGACCCCAATGATGTAAACCACCATCATCGAGTGCAGTGCTATAAGTGGATAATGCTTGAGGGTGTACTCGTACGATGCCTCGCACTGGAAATGGTAAGGGTGCACCGAGTTCATTAATATGAATTTCTAATGCACTGCCATTCCAATGCAAATGACTAGGCCCTATCGTAAAGTGCGTTGCATCACGCTCTATGCTTTGTTGACTACGCTCGGTCATAGTCCAACGTTTTCCACCACGACTGTAGAGCGCCACATTTAAGGCGCAATGATTATTTGCATTCGCATTGCCGCGTTTAATCGCTTGTGCGTAATACGGTGAAAATACGCTGCCGACAAAAGCAATAATGGTCAAGCCATACTGACCATCATCACTTATTGCATCGATGTACCACCAGAGATAAGCACCCGACGTGACCGGCTGGTCGAATCGAGGTGCGCCCATAGCGTCGCGGCCGCGATTTGTCCGGACATGGCTGCCATTGGTACTCCCGGTCCCGGATGCACGCTGCCCCCCGCTAGATACAGACCCGCTATTTTCGTCTTCGCTCCGTTGCGAGCGAAGGCCGACATCCAACCATGGGTTGCCATGCCATATAGCGCTCCCCCGCTGCCCGGAAAAAGTTGGTGAAACTGTGCCGGCGTTGTGCGTTGCGTATTCTGTTGATTGCGCTGAATGCGTAGACCATAACGCTCCAACATCGCAAAACTTTTTTGTTCGCATTCATTTATCTCCGAATCAGTTAGCGGTTTGCCGTTGCCTTCAGCTGGCGCATTTACTAGGCACAGCAAACGATCTGCTTCTGGCTCGGTTTGCTTGCCATCTCCACCTCTATCTTGCGCACAGATATAAACCGTAGGCTGTCGAGGTAAACGTGCACGTGAAAAAATGTCCGTAAATTCACTCGCATAATCCGACTGAAAAAATACATTATGTCTATCGAGTGCAAAACCACTAGTGGGCGCATGTATCGACCAAGTTAAAGCCGACAAAGATCGTTTCGATGGCCTGACTGCTTTCGCTGATTTTTTTACTGCATCACCTAACAGACCTTGACCTAAAGCTGATACATCACCATTAAAAACGACGCTATCTGCTGGTAGCGTTTCTCCATTAGCGAGGCGTACGCCACATACTTTTCCCGCATTGATTTCTATGCGTTCACACGTTGTGGCATAGCGTATGGTCACACCTTGTCGTATCGCTAAATTGGCAAGTGATTGCGCGAGTGCATGCATGCCGCCTTGCACTGACCACACACCATCTAACTCGACTTGCGTGATCAACATCAGTGTGGCGGGTGCTTGCCAAGGAGAGGAGCCGCAATAGGTGGCATAACGCGCAAATAATTGACGCATGCGCGGATCATGGAAATATTCTCCTAAGCTATTCCATAAACTGCTCAAAGGACCCAACGCTGCTAATACCGCGAGTCCTTGCATACCCAGATCGCCTGCCATGCTTGCCAGCGTAGGGGATTGCGAACGTATGAAAGGACCTTCTAGGGTGTTATATAAATCACGTGCTTGCTTACAAAATTGCATGAAGCGCGCTGCTTCTGCAGGCCCTGCAAAGCGGGCAATGGCATCGCGTGAGAGTGCAGGATTCGCAAATAAATCCATGCATTCATCGGGCCCCCATGCATGACGCGCTAACACGGGTAAGGCAGTTAAATGTAATTCTTCTTCTAGTTTTACACCGGCGTTAGCGTAAATTTGTTCAAACACCCAACGCATGGTGAATACAGTAGGCCCACTATCGATGGGTGCACCATCGACTATTAGCTGACGCATTTTGCCGCCCGGTGCTGAGGCTGCTTCGACTAAGGTAACGGAGAGATTTTTTTGTGCGAGTTGCAAGGCTGCGACCAAGCCAGCCATACCTGCACCGATGACGACGACTTTATGCTCTTTTAGAGCATTAGCCAAAACTGCGTCCCTGCCAAGAGCCAGAAAATTCTACAGGCACAAAACGCACGAACATGGATTCAGAAAAAAATCGATGCTCATGCGCTGCTTTGATGGCATCCATATGCGCACCAGTTCGCGCATAGTTATTCATTGCTTCAGTGTCTTGCCACAAACTAAAGGTAGCTTGCCTTAACAATGGAGCTTCACCCAGTCCGACTGCTAATTTACAGCCTTCTGCTAAATGCAAACTATCTTGAGTGGCTGGTGCGCGACGCCAAAATGCAGTGGCTGCCGCTGGTCGTATTGATGCACGTGTGAGCGTTGCGATCGGTCCTTTTTCAGGCAAGTTCACATCAGCTTCTAGCGCTACGCCATCCCATGATCCACGTGATGATCCTACTCTTAACATGGCGGTAAATAGTTCAGCAGAGCGCTCACGATAGAGTGCGGTTAAGCTGGAGTTTTGTACAAAGTCGCGCGCACTATCTTCATTGTCGAAGATACAGAACATACCTTGATGCGATGGGCTAGGTACTAAGCCAAAACCACCGTTCTGACCGCTACCCATCACTTTTGAGAATTGCAGTCCGGGCACTAGGCCAGTGGTCCAACGCCCGAATGCGATGCGATTCCAGCCCCAAGTCCAGTAGGCCGGTTTAATTTTTGCAAGCAGTAGTAAAACGACACCACTGACGGTGACTGCTGGATTAGCAGTTGATTCTTGCCCAGCCTGCATAGGCTGAGCTTGCTGTGCGTCAGGCATGATTCGACCTAACGCCCCAGATCATCGTGTTGCCGCCAACTCTGGATGACTTTTCAACATCGAGTAGCCATACAAAGGTTTGTAAGCACCTTGATGACAGGTTGCGCAACTTATTTTTGCTACGTCACCGGTTTCACCTTTACGGTTATCTGGGAAGGTCTCGGTCAATGGCAGCATGTAAGCATTGTTCAAATCACGCGCCATACGAATACCGTAATAAGCCGTCACACGCTGCGGCGGACTGTTTTCCCAACTAGAGAAGGAGCGCGAGTTGTGGCAATAGGTACAGTTGACGCCGAGTGAATTCGACATATGGGTCATGAGTCCATAAGTCCATTCTGCTTGCTTGGTAGATTGACGATTCCCTGTAGGCAGTGCTGTGGTGCCATTTACCCGTATTGGCTTATCTTCCAATAGATAAGGTGTCAAAGGATCGGTCGGCAAGGAAGACAGATTGACTAATTTACCTGGGGTGTTTTGACCAGCTAAGTCACCGATAAAATCTGCGCCTTTGTTTTGGTCTGGCAGAGTAAACCAAACCTGAGCAGGCACTGGATTACCACGATGGCATGTGTAGCAAGTCACACCAGTTTCAGCCACGTGATTTTTATATTCGCTGTTGATTTGGCGCGTCATTTGTATCATCTTGCGCGCAACTATCTTCGTATATTTGCTATCTTCGGCGAAATTGGCGGGATTATGACAGTAAATGCAGCTTTCTTGCGGAGAGACCCAAGCTGTCATAGCTGTCATCAGGCGTATAAATTCACCGCCGGATAAATCACCCAACACTTGTACATTTTTATACAAGGTCTTGGCTTTAGGGCCATCGGTTGCTGCAGCTGGAAGAGCGGCTGGTGCGGTGTTGAGTGCATCCTGTGTCGCTAAGATGCGCGGGTTATAGACCTGCACCATACCCGTACCGCGATAACCATGCTGCACACTATCCATAGGAAAGCGTTCGCATCCGACCAACAAACTCATTAAACCAATCAGGCTTGCGAAATAAAGTGTTTTTATTTTCATGGCTTGGCTCCCTGCAAGGTGGCGGGATCAATCACAGGATCAAATACTGGTGGATAAGGGGGTGCTACACCATGTTTAACTGCCCACAGATACCAGTTATCAACCA
>JAIXOW010000313.1 GCA_027486615.1 Oxalobacteraceae bacterium
AGGTCCAAGGCTTTGGATTGGAAAATCAATGGATTGTGATCAGTTGTTGGTCTTATAATGTTCTGACTGTGTAAATTTTGTTCACTCTTCTCTAGAAGTTTTTCCTTTTTCAATTGTGCTTTTGATGACAATTCACCAAGCAATTTTTTCTCAATTGGACCAAGATCCTCATTCTTTTCATTAGCTGGAGGCACTAAATTGCTGTATTTTTTGGGTTTTTTTCAGGTAATTTTTCTATTTTCTATTTGAACTATGCACCAGATGAATCAAAACTGGCAACGTGCCACCATTTCTCCTTTCTCTTATTTCCTCTATTTTGTCAAGGCAACGTTGACGTGACAACAAGAAATTTTGTTGTTTCTTTGTCATCCAAATAAATTCAATTTTTTTGAGTCTGTAAAATTTTTAGCAATTTTTTAGTTGTCCCTTTAAACAAAATGGTGTTGACTTCCAAGCGTTTTTAATTCTTTGCCAAATGTAAGCCAATTGTGTGCTTTTCTCATATAATGGAGGATCTGACAACTCAATATTAAAAGTCATTAAATAAGGTCACTAAACCTCGTAGTAGTGCTGATATCAGACATCACGGAAGACAAATAAGTTTAGAAAGTTATAAACTGGAATGTAAAAAACGTATAATACAAAATTCACTTCTGTCATTGTAAATGTTCTGTTTTCTATTTTCGTAATCATGTCATAACACTTTTAATTTTTGATGTTGTTGTGAAACTTTTTAAAGGGTAATAAAAATAAAAGACCGACTGTTGTATTTCTGATTTTCGTAATTTGTAATCTTACAAGTAGTGTTGTTATGAAATATAACAACACTACTTTACAAACATGTGATCTTATTTCAATGTTACACTTTTCGATGTTCCCGTATTCGATGTTACCCCCTCTATCAGAGCGTTTCATTTTTGCATTAAGACAAGACGAAATTATGGGTTAAGTCAGGGAACAGGGGAAGTGTCAGCTGACAAATGAGTACCTGTTTTTCCTGTTTTTAATTGGCCATTGGTACTATGGAAAAAATATTTTGTATTTATAAAAATGACCTATTCTAGCAGGACTCATTCTTAGCGCACAAGGTCCAGTCGAAAGGTTTCCTTATTCTCATTCTCAAGTTTTCCAGTCTAATACAAAAGTAAAAATAAAATGTGCTTGATCTCGAGGCTCGAGCTTTTTTAAGGCTCAAAGTAAATAAGCTCAAAGCTCGAGCCGATCGAGCCTAAATTTTCAAAGCTTGAACGAGCTTTTTTGCAGGCTCGGACCCACCTATACTCTTTCAAAAATTTTGAACTCAGAAAAATAAATCTAAAACTTAAGTTTCATACATTATGCAGTTTTCAAATGTACAAAAAGTGGTTTTAATCTCTTGTTTAAATCTTTATCTTCATTTTTAACTGTAATTGTATGCTTAAAATAGTTCAAGTTTAGGCTCGACCTTTGGGCTCGGAGAGGCTCATACTTTAGTCTTGAAAGCTCGAGCTGGGCTCGGAAATCTTAAGCTCGACTCATCTCTAGTTTCTTAGTCACCTTGGGGTCTTTTAAATAGGGCTTTGACGGGTTTTGGAGGGCAGGGGTGAGTAGTGGGTAAGACGAGAACCTCAGCAATTTGAGGTCCCACAAAAAATGAAGTCATGGAGAACGTAAAGCAAGATAATGACTTCTTTTGCCAAATGCATGATAATACATATTCTTATTTAATATCAAAAGAATCGAGTTCTCGTTGTAAACGGGCAGCGACTTTAAAATTTTTCAATGACTGTTGGTGTAAGGGCTTTGTCAACTTTTTTTCAAATTTCCAACAATTTCCACAAAGCGCCACCTCGTAAATTTAAATCACCAGTCTTTTCAGTGTCTAGCCAACATCGCTGAAAAAAATACATACTTTATACTTGAATTTGAATCATTTTTGAAGAGCAGTCGAAGGTATGAAGGTATCTCATAAATTTTTCCAAAACTTCATCTTGTTAAAAAATTTGGTTTCAAAATTTGGTTAAAATATATTTGTTTTTCATTTTTTTAAATTTAAATTGCGCGCGCAAATACCTTTTAATTAAGAAGCATTGTTTGTTTGAAATTATTAATAATTCATTTTGAAAAAGGAAACATCTTCGAGCAAAATAAAGTGCGCAGCGTTGTAAGACTATTTTTAATTAGTGTACTTTGAACACTGAAGCTGTATGATTTCTGAACATATGGAGATCGAGGAAACATTTTTAACACAGTACCCACAACATGGAGTTCATGCTCACGAGGCGACAAAAAAATACAACTAACAAAGGTCAAAGATGATTGATTTTTGATTTTGTTTATTAATGACTCATTATGGTTACAAGTATGATTATACACGTAGTGTTCTGTCAATAAGCCTGATTCATTATTTGGTGCATAATAATAATAATCTAAGTTTACACGTTAAAATTTTTCGTTTTGCAAAAATGTTTGATTTAAAGCAAGTCGGGTCGTGCATGGTGACTGCGTCAAAGACCTCAGTTGAACTCTTAAACAAAGGAATGAATTGCGTGGCATTTCGCAAAAACTACAATGTAGTGCGTTTACCTTGAATTGAATGCGATGCAATATTAATGGACTTAATGAGAACTTAAAAACGAACGAGATCCTTTGATACCAAGAACAAGAAATTTAAAATTTATATTTTTGTGAGATTTTTTCGGCCGCCTTTAATAAAGTGTTATTTTAGTTGTTAATTTTTCGGTGAAAATTTGCGCGCTCCTATTTTGCTCAAGAAAATCCTTCTTTTCCACAGAACGAAATACTTGATTTTGCCAACTGCAGCGTGAGTAGTGTTGGGTGTGTTAAAACGAGCATTCTTTTTGAGAGTTTTTAAGAATTCAGCATTATTGAAAGAGATGGAAGAAATTAACTTAATCAACACAAGGATCGAGAGATTGGAGAGAAAAATCTCAGAATTAAAGATACTTCAAGACGAAGCAGAGAGACAGGGTAATATACAAAAAGCTCTTGATATATTAGAGAGAAGAGTATTGAAATTAAATCAAGTTCGAAGGCTACAGGATAGACGACGAGCCAAGACAATCAACTTGATTGAATCACTGCGATCTCGAGTGACAGAACAAGAGTTTGAGGACATTGTGGGTCCCTTAGAAGACATGGTTGGGCCTCTGGGATTGAGACCGAGAGAGCCGTAAAAAGTGTTGGTGAGAAAAATGGAACAGATTTAAGAATGAATTTCCAAATTAAAACAAACTGTTGCAATTCTAGAAGAAAAAGTGGAAAAAGCAAAAGTCGAGAATGATTTGGACAAAGAGCTGACTTTGCTGAAAAAAAAAGTTTCATAACATTACGTTTGAGGGAAAATGTGTAATTAAATTCATTCAATCTGCCTTCCAACGTTTTACGCTCAAGATCCCAAATTTCCACTCTCCACTTGGAACAACAATTTTCAAGAGTTTTCCATTTCAATAAAGTAAGTATTTTTGCTTTTTATTTTACTACTTTTCTTTTAATTAGTAGTCTTTTCTTTCAATTAGTCCTAAAAATGTATTGCTTTTTTGGAAGCGTTAGGAACTTAGGTTCAACTATAGTAGTCTTTTCAACACTACTGTATCAAGATAAGAAGGGTTCTTACTAATTTAATCCAGAAAGTGACGTAATCTTAACTTTATTTAAATAATCTTTTTATTTGAAATGGCATTATTGTAATAAAATGTATTATTATTTTAAATGTTATTTTAATACTATTTTTGTTATTGCAAATGTCTCGTCGACCGGGCCGTGACGGGTAACTTTGCCCGCCACATTTTGAATGTACACTAATAATTGAGTTTTAGAGCCTTAAACATTTCAAAATAACATTTGGTTACTTTTTTGGCTCTTTTAGAAAAATTTTGGCTGATTTTTAGGGAAAAAATCTGGCAACACTAAACTAAGATCTTTCTTTGTCAGCGTGCTTTGTTTTTTATTTTAAGCTGCAGTCATCTCTTGCTCGAGACTCGGCGTCAGTGGCTGCTGCAGTGGCTGCAATCATCTTTGGCTCGAGACTCGGCGTCCGGTCCCCTCCCCATCAATTGGCGGTTGAACGGCGTGGCACTCTTTGTTATAGCTAGCTGTGTTCAATTTCATCAATAATTTATGTGCAGTTAATTTGCTCAATAATTTATTTGCAGCTTTACACGTGTTGGTGCATTTCAACTTTGATCATGAATTCTCACTCTTAATTTCAACTTGTTTCTGAAATAACAAAAAAGTTTGTTGAAAATTTCACTTGAACAAAATGTGGTAGGAAGCTATACCTAGCTACCTGCGTAACCCCATTACAGCCGAGCAAGATCTCTCCAATTCGATCAAAAGGTTGAAGGTTGGACAGGGCGCACTGTGCCCCTGTCCAACCTACAGCCTCGAAAGGTTTATTTTCTTGCCCGGGATTCGAACCCACGCCCCTTATGACCAAGTCTGAGTTGGTCGGCGACGCTACCGCTGAGCTATCTACCAAATGTCAAAAGACAAAGTAAAAAACTTTTATTTATTTTCAATTTAAAATAAGATGGAGTTTTGTAGACCAACACTAGTCGTCCAAAATAAAAAAACAAAACTACATCTTATTTTAAATTGAAAATAAATATGTTTTTACATTGTCTTTTAACATGTGGTAGGATAGCTCAGCGGTAGCGTCGCCGACCAACTCAGACTTGGTCGTAAGGGGCGTGGGTTCGAATCCCGAGCAAGATCTCTCCAATGAGATACGCAAGTTAACGCATTTAAGGGGTTTAAGGGTACAGATGCGTTAATTTGTAGGTGGATCTCATTGGAGAGATCTTGCCCGGCTGTAAGGGGGTTACGCAGGTAGCTAGGTATAGCATCCTACCACATTTTTGTAAAATAAATTTTTAAACTTGCTTGAAATATTACCCAATTTCATCTTTTTTCATTTTAATTTCAAAGAAAAATCAAAGAGAAATGCACGAAAAAAAGAAAAATCAAAGAAAAAAAATACTGATTTTACACATTTTCAGAAAATTAAAAGGTTTTAAAATTGTTCTTGCATTTTTTCATTTGCAAGGCTAGACTATTTTAAAGATTTGGAAAGTTTGATTATTTCTGTGCCACATGCATACTACAAAAACATCATTTTAAATTGCCCATCTTTGGTTGTTAGATTTGTTTATGAGACTTTTAGAAAGATTCAGAATTGAGATTAGCTCTTCACGTTCCAAACTTGTTCCCCGAGTATTGAAGAGCGTGCAAAGTTGGCGGACAAGATGTTTCTTTTTATTTTCGACTTCCTCGGGGTCGGTAGGGATCGAGTTGCTCTCCAAAAATTTTCTTTCTGGTCTAATATGGGCCACAACTTGAAGGTCAACCTTTGAAAATAACAAATGAAAGAAACGCTAAATTTTAATTGTGAAAAATTTAAGGGACGTGTTAATCAAAAATTACATAAAATGTTTTTTTGCAAGTTTTTCAATTCTTGTCAAGCGTTATTTCAAAAACGTTTTGAACCAAGAGTTTAAAATTTTACCTTGCCAAGTAAAGTTGGAGGGTCCTGAGAAAGCAGCAAAAGTTGACTGTGCTTGGCCTTGCCAAAAACCAACTTCATCTTTCGATCCTTTTCCGACAACATTGAGCTCGTTTCGTCGAAATTGATAGGCAAGGCGGTGCAATTCTTGGCGACAAATGTGACTCCTTGGTGGGTAACGTTGTGGGTTAGTGTAATTTCTGCAAATTTGACGCCTGTCATGGTGGGAATGTGAAATGGACACGCCGAGAGGGGCACGAAAGGATAATTTTTGCGAACGACGACGAGATCGTATTGTCCGTTCAATTCCTCAGAGAACTTTAGCGTGTAAATCAAGTTACGTTTCAGGTGAAAACTTTTGTCTGACCTCTTACTCGCGTCCGGAAAGGTCATTGATATTGGCATAGAAAGATCGTCCGTTGCCTGCAAAGAGCATTAAAAAAAATTCAATTTTCTGTCAAAAATTGAAATTTCACTTTCACTTCCTTTCAGGGAGGAATCATTACGTCTTAAAATTACAGAAAGGAACGTAAACGCGTGGCAAATTACAGAAAATCATTTCTTTAAAACATGCATACCTGCGGGCTATTGCTGTCCTGCGGGCTATTACTGCTGCTGTCGCACATTCTCCTTTCTTTTTTCCTGGGTCCCGGATTTTCTATAACAAAAGTTATTTATTTGTCCGAACTAAAACAAATGCTTAAGATTTTTGAAGTAAATTTTGCGGGAAAATTATCAGATCACATTAATTACTTTAAGTTAAAGAGTAAAGAATTGACATGACCTAAAATCTCTAAATTGCATATTACATTAAAATAAAAGTACCTTTTTACTTGTCTGTTACAAGTCGAGGATAACACCTGGTGACTTGATTGCAGAGTTCGAGAGAAAGAAGTAGGAAGTGTTATGTTTTTGTTTGATGACACAAAAGTCCAGCTTGTTGCTTGTTAAGATTTTTTCTACTTTTTCTAAATAGTTGTCGGATCGGAAAGCTTTTTACATAAGCCGCTCTTTTTTCACTTAAAGTTCTTTTTTATCAAATTAAAGCTTTAATCCACTTTCAAACATTGAGAAAAGGCAAGTTTTTGTTTGATGACACAAAAGTCCAGCTTGTTGCTTGTAATTAGAATAAAATAATCATCGAGAAATGCTAAGAATAATTTTAAAATAATCTTCAATAAGAATGTCATAAACCCACTCGTGTCTCTCTGACCAAAGTTGATTGCTGTCGTCATCAGGCTTTGTTCTTGAGATAAGGTTTTTGGTATTTTGACATGTTTCTTTCAGGCGGCACAGGAGATTATTGTCCAAATTTAAAACGTTTGTTTCACAAAGAAACACAAGGCAAGAATGAAAACGTTCAAATTTTTCTAAAAGGACACATTTTGCCGTCATTGTGTGATTTAGACTTTTTCTTCTTTTTCTAATAAAAATTTGTAAATAGTTGTCGGAAAGCTTTTTACATAAGCTGCTCTTTTTTCATTTAAAGTTCTTTTTTATCAAATTAAAGCTTTAATCCACTTTCAAATATTGAGAAAAGGCAAGTTTTTTGGAATGAATTTTCACCATTTTTACATTATACTTAATAAAAAATACACTTTATATATGTCTTGAGAGTCTTTAAGTTTTTGTTGAATTTTTCTCTTTTTCTGTCGCGTAATTGTTGTTAGTTCAAATAGAAAATTTCTTTCAAAATATTTTTCAATTGCTTCAATTTCTTCCAATTTATTTTTTAAAAATACGATTTCTTGTCTAAGTCTTCCTTCTAGAGTATTTGGATCATAAAATCTTGACATTGTTCAACTCACACTCTTCTAGATTAACTAACATCTAAAAGGGTAGTTAGTGGTTTGCTTTCTATATGGATGCTTTATTGAGGTTGCATCCTGAGAAAGTCTATTGACTAATGCTCAAACAAAAATCGATACTGCATTGCCAAAAATGACCCCCTCAAACACACTACTCCCTCTGTATTCGCGAGCGGGATTTTGGCCAGTATATTTTGGCGAGCATATTTTGGCCTAAATTCATAGGCACATTGGCTCTTTTACATTTGAACCTTCAAAAAAAGGTTCTTCAAAAAAGATGTTGTCAAAGTCAAAATAACCTTATGGATGATGATTAGAAAAAAACACTTTGTTATTTATTCTAAATTTTATTTTTATTCGCATTCTTTGATAAAGATTTGTTTTCTGTAAAAATTATTTAACCACAAATAGTCGATTACAGATTCTTAAATAGCCGGCGTGAAAATTTTATTTGAAAAAAATAATGTGATAAAATATTGTACAGAGCATATTTAACTTTTCTAGTTATTTGCAAATAACTTCCAAACATTTTTCATTCAGTAATTATTTGCAAATAACTTGCAAACATGCATTTGGTACATTACGACCTCAATAAGAATTTCGATATTTCGAAATGCACTTTGGCTGAAATCGTCCTCAGTCCAATGGCGGAAGGTTGGATGTTGGGCAAACGCTTCTTCGTACTGTCTGCGGAGTGTTTGTATTCTAACCCTTTTTGAATACAAATCTGGGTGATTGTAAAACCATGGGTTGTTTTCAACCTGCGAGCGGTATAAAAAATCCACTCTTCGTTTGAATTGAATCAGAGTGATGATAACTTCCGCTCGAACTCTAGTATCGGTCACTAAAAAAGATTTTTACATTATTAAAAACTGATAAAATAACAGTCTTTTATTGCAACTTTGAAGAAAATCAATATTTTATGGGTGTTGTTTTCAACCTGCGGCGATTAAAAAATCCAGTCGTTGCTTGAATTGCTTTAGAGTGATGACAAGTTCTCTTTGAACTTCAATAGTGATTAAAAAGATTTTTTTATTGTCAAAAACTGTCAAAGAATCTACTAAGGATTCGAACAATACCTAAATCAACAACTCAAATGTTATGGCGGGCCAAAAAAATTTTTAATCTTACTTTTTTGAGACTTGTCACAAAATAAGAAGTTGTTGCTTCCAAAGTTGGATTTTTAAATTTTACAAAAATGTGGGTCAACTTCGAGTATCAAAATTAGTAAAAGTAAAGTGCGGTTATGATTACCTTCGGTAGACATGGTGAATTGTTCAAAGATTTGCTTCCTTCTGTCCTTGTTGAACTATGGATGTAAACAATAATATTTACTGTGTAATTTCGACTGTGCAGTCGGCGAAGTGCGTTGCCCTCCAGCCGGCGAGGTGCATGTACTGCTGCATTTGCAGTCTTTCTGCAACACCCTAAACCAGGGGTGCTAAACTCAAATCTTATCGCGCGCGGGCCAAAAAAATTGGGGGCATGGATCTCACAACAAAGCGTTTTTCTAATCATTATCTCTTCCAAAACTGTGGAGGGTCTATATAACAATATTTTCATTAATGAGTATAAAAGGCATTGAACCAAGAAACATTGTAATCGTAATGTAAATTACATGCGTGAGTTACAGTTGAAATTTTTCTGCGACAGATGAGAATACCCGCGCATGCGCACAAGTCCCAGTCGAATTTTTTTGCAACATCCGTAGCAACAATTGGAGGTTCGTCATTCATTGAAACGTGACCTAGTAGTGGCATAATGGAAAAGAATAGTACTAAAATAATTTTTCGACACTTTCAAGCGCTCCGTTTTAAG
>JAIXOW010000074.1 GCA_027486615.1 Oxalobacteraceae bacterium
GGATCTGTTTGGCAAAAATGGATTTTTCTTTGTCGTCGAGGAGAGATGTATCAATGTTCTTGGTCTGTTGAAAATGCTGTTGTAAGATCTTGTCGAGTACCTCGGTTTGCAGATGATCTATTATTCTCTTGATTTGCATGTGAAATTTGTGTGGCTGTTTCTCGCCTTTTGCAAGGTACTTCTTCAGGAGTCCGAATACATCTTCTTTTGCCTTGCTGAGATGTCGATCTACTCTTTGAATGAGTGAGGATTTGCGGAGAAGCTTGAATAGTTCGACTCTCTGGCCTTGTTTTGCCATCCAGTCCGGAAATGATAATTCATTGTACTGTTTTTCAATATGAATTTGCCATATGGTGTGCATGAGAATGACATAATCCGGAAGGGTTTTTGGTACTTCAGAGAAGATTTCCCATTCTTCGTATGGGAACTTGAAGAAGTGTGATGCGTCGTCGACAAAGAAGTTTGATGGAGTCCAATAACACATTGGATGTAGTTGAAATTTTCTTCCAGTATTCCAATCAGTCATGGGGTCGAAAATGTGCTTGGCTGAATAATCCCATGAATTGATTGATGTTGCAGATCTTCTTTTCCGGGTTGATATTATTTGTTCTTGTGGCTGGAAGGGTTCTTGTCCTAATCTAGGTTTTGGCACCTTGGTGTTATACAAGTTGTATCGAAATGTGCGTTGTTTGTCAGTGTTTGATAAGGGTTCAAACATTGGGAAGAATTCTGTCCAATCCGGGTCTGATGTAAGTGTGAAGTTGAGGTTTGTTATAGCTGAAATCTCCGTGAGAGTGTATCTGGTTTGTGTCTTCATGGCAATTAAGTCTCTTTTGCATGTGTGAGATGCTATGGCGATGAACTGGTTCCTTGTTCTGTTGCTTGATGGTGGTTTGACGATCGTTTGTTCGCACATAACATAATTGAGCCTGTTAATGTCGACTGAGTCTGCCATGCGCAATACAAAATTACCAGTTGGCTGAGAGTATACAAATGGGAATTTGTCTGCATCTGTAGGTATGTAAGTATCATGTTCCCAATCTCCCAAATGTGAACTGCCAGTGTAGTATCCTCCATATACAATGTGCGGAAATAGATTGGGTGTTCTGGCTGGATATGAGTCTGAGATGTAGATGAATCGTTTTGTTGGAGCATTCCATATAATTCCAGCTTCAAACTGATCAATGTTATGAAGGGTAGCAAATGTTCGGGCGGCATTATATGTGTAGATGTCCCGAATTTCAACTCTTCTGGCACTGATTCTTGCGCATACTGACATTGTATCTTTGAGCGGATATTTGAGCGGAGTTGCGATGTATTTGACTGTGATGTTTTTATCCATTGCCTGTTGATAATCTTCACTTTGTATCATCTGAGGGCCTTTGTTGTTGATTTCTTCCAGATAGTTACAGTATTCTTCATAAAGTGTTGTGGAGTCAAAGAGGCGTTGGGCTACAGACTTAAGGGCGGAAGAGTCAACCGACCTTTTGAAGATGAGGAAGTCCTGATTGATTTGAGCCTGTCCTTCATGTTTATAGATCAATCCACCTTTTAATTTTACTGTGTCGGAGTGTGAGGTACCAATACATGTCAGTTGAGTCAGACTGAATATCAATATCAAAAGCATTGTCGAATATTTTTATGCAAAAAAAATTCGCGAAAATTTTGGTTTACCTTTCCGCAGAAGGGTCGAGAAAGGACTGAAGCTTTGACTCACAAACGGCTATGTTATATAGTCGAATTTTGCACACTTTTAAGGGCGCGTTCACAAATGCACAAGCACTTTTGCAAATTTTACAAATTCACTCATAAAATTCACTGCACTCGTTTTGCGCTTATTTCACAGTAAAATTAGGTGAGGGAGCAATGGTTCATATGAGAACTTCATCCACTTACTAACATTGAAAAATGTTGTAGATCATTGGGCCTTGGTTATGACAATTCAGCTTCTACACTTGGTTCTCATGCTTTTCTGACCAAATGCGCACTGTAAGTAAGACTTATTTTCATGCTTATAACCGAGATATCCAATATCTCAACCTTACTTTGCGAACGGAATATTACTCGATAATATTCTCTAGTGTTTAGAAGCGAATTGGATTCATATAAAATTCAGGCATTATCACGCATAATTTCGTCCAATAAAAGGGAAAAATTTGTTCCAATCAGACTGAAAAACGTTTTCAGTGTGCCAAAGGTGATAATGTTGACTCAATATACAGGTCTTTTCTCTCCTCTTCAGGTCGGCAGGTCTTTTATCCTGGTCTGTTTAGTGGTGAGAGAAAAAGAGATAGAGATAAGTGTTTTCGTTCATTAGTAAATGCATTAATCTTGGTCATAAGCTGTCATAATGGGCCTTGTTTTCAAAATCTGAGCTTGTCTGGTGGTTTCTTGTTGCGAGAAGATCGGCGTTGTGGGATCGCAGGCAAATCAGAATTCGAATTTGACGGATTTTGATTCAATATTGAAGGCATAAGTATGCTTGGCTTGACCTGTTGTAATTGACGCTTATTTGTTAATATTTGTGGCATAATAATTTGATCACAGTTTTCTTTCTCCACATTATTTGAATGTGCCTTTGTCTTCAGAATACTAGGCATTAGAATGGTGTCCCTAGAAGTCGACTGAATTTGTGACAAAGGTGTGGATGGAGTGGGATTCGAATCCGCGGTTTGAATACTTTGAGTGGGATTCGAATCTGAGATCTGCACTTTCGTTTTACGTTTTCTTGGCCGTTCGACTGTGCGAGCCGAGTCCTTTATGGAAGAAGCAGAAGCGGGATTCGAATCTTGATCTATTGATACATTGACTTCCATGCTTGACGACGATTGTTGGTCTTCTGCCGTTTCGATGTTTCCGTCCGAGCTTATAGGTCTAATAGGTTTAGAAATACTTTTTGGATAGTATTTTTTGAAGGAATATTTCTCAGGCAGGAATTCAAGAAGTTGTTCTTCATATCTGGCTGGAGCTTTGTGGTATTGTGGGAGAAAATTAAGTAGAGAAATGTTTGAAAAATGAGCTCTGACTTGTTGACCTGAATGCATATGCTCTATTAATGCGGAAGACTCATCTTTATCAATTTCGATAATTACGTATGGGCCTTGATATTTAGGTTGCATTGCTTTGCCTGGGCCTGTTGCCAATTGTAATTGTCGTTGTATGACAATTTGACCTGGTCTAAATATCTTCTTCTTTAACCCTTTATTGCGATACGTAATTTTGTCTTTGACTGCTTTTTCTTGTCTCTCTCTTGCTATTTTTCTTGCTTCGATTGCTGATGGCAATATTTTCTCCATATATGTTTCTTGATTTTGACAATCTGGCCATAATTGAAATAAATCTGCATGAGTCGGGTTTGAAAATCCAAAATGTAATTCTTCTGGAGCGAATCCGTAGACTGAAGTTGATTTATTGTGCGAAGATGTGAAAAAATGTATGTATTCGTCCCAATTTTTGATTGCATGTTCTTGTAATATGAATTTCCGAAGACCACTTTTAATCGTCTGAACCGCTCTTTCTGCTGCTCCATTGCTCCAGGGAGCTCCTGTGCTACATGGAAGGAATTTTATACCAAGTGGCTCCATAAATGCATGAAATTCATAGCTTGAAAACATTGCCGTTTCACTATCACATCTGAAGTATTTTGGAATTGAAAATGGCCTAATAATAGTCTCTAGTACTGCTGTTATAAGGTCTTCTGCTGATCGACTCTTGAGAGGTGCTAATTGGATATATCCAGTAAACATATCAACTGCTAGAAACATAGCATTGTGGCCTTTATTTGA
>JAIXOW010000008.1 GCA_027486615.1 Oxalobacteraceae bacterium
ATACTAAAAAATGAGGCCCCATAAACCAGGAGTTGACCATTACTAATTTAATGTTCGCAAAACAACAAAATATACAAATACAACGTAAAATTTTTCCTTCATAAATGATGTTTTTTAAATTTTAAAAAGTTTGTGAAATAAAGCAAAAACATTAAAAGTAATATTAGGTTTTTTGCCTCAAGTCACACTTTATAACTTGGTTTAATAAAAAAGGATTTATTAGCAAACAAATTTACAAAAAGACAAATATAAAGTTTTAAATATAAATACAACATTTATATTTGAATTTGTTTTTAAAAAAGTAATACTTAATAAAATTCGCATTTTTGATTTTAGGAAAATTCTTTATTTCTTCCTTGACTTCTCAATCATACTCTTTGAAATATCCAGCATGGAAATCAAGTCATTCACATCCATATTTTTTCCTTGCATCTTATACAGGGAATAAATATCATTAAGTAGAAACCTTTTTTTTCTTTCAATTTCTTCTTGTGGTTGTAGAACAGATGTACTCGTGGCGTACTTTCGTTTCTGTCTTTCGTAATGGTCTTCTGCCCTTACTGCCGCCATTACCTGAAGGTCGACCTTGGCCAACAAGTTTGTTGGGGTGTGGGAAAACAGCAACAGCTGTATGTACTTGGCCTTTCCAAAGAGCAATTTCAGATCGCGGTCAGTTTGGGACAAGACGGCACTTGATTCTTGAAAAACAATGTTTAGCGAATTGCAGTCTTCAACCGTAAACGAGATCCCAAAATGCTTGACGTTGTCGTGCGTCAAAAGAATTTCCTCGAAGACTGTGTGTCTCATGGTAGGAAGGTAAAAAGGACAGACGGTCATCGGAACGTACGGGTAGTTTTTTCGGATGACGATAAGCTCATATTGTCCAAAGAGGGGTTCGGAAAATTTCAGCGTGTACGTGATATTCCGCTTGAGGTGAAAGCTTCCATCCGATCTAAGATTTCCGTCCGGAAACGACATTTCCAAAGGTGTCTTTCGCTTCAAAATTTTTTGAAAATCGTCTCTCTTGCAAGTTTCATCAATCTAAGAAGTAAGAGTAGACATTAAAATATTTTTTGGATTATAGGTAATAGAACTTATTTTTAATTTTAAAAATAAAACACAATAATATAATGTTAACTTACTTCGAGACGCTGAGATTCCGAGTCGCTGCTGTCGCTGTAGTTTGCCATAATGTTGTGTGTGTTCAAGACAAAATTTGTGAACCGTCTGACAATTCAAAATCTACAAATAGCGCACACTCTTTTTGTAAGGTCAGCGATTGAATATGTTCGAATGAAATTAATTTAAAACATGTGAAAATCTAATTGTTCCAATTGATCCATTTGCTCCAAATGTCTTGATACTTTGATAGTTGCAGCCTATATTATTGTTTACAAATTAATAATCATATTTAGTAATTTTCAATAACTTTTAATCACTCTTCCGGTAATTTTGGGTAAAGCTGAAAAAATTACTTTAACGAACCCCATTTAATGAATGTATTTTTACGCGCTCTTAAATTTTATGTTGTGCCATCAAAAGTTTTACAATGTTGTCAACTTTAAATTGGCACTTTTTGCATTCTCTTTTACAACGTCCGAGCGCCAAAACGGGTTCATTTATCTTTCTAGAATTTTTGCAACGTTTTTGACCAGTACGATTTAGGTATCTGATAGAAAAAAAATCAATCATGGAAATGTTAAGAGGTACTGTTACTTATGGTATAATTGTGTCCAATAATTTCAGCAAAAGCATTTGTACAAATTTTGCATTTGCTATAGCACTTCCAACTTTCCAGTTTGAAAAAAAATCATTTCAATTCTTTGTTTAAATAAATTTTTTTGTAAACTTTTATAAACACGTTTTATTAAACCTAGTTCTGACATTTAAAAATTTTTTATTCTCTATAATTAGGGAAAATGAAACAATTAAATAAATGACGTCTACACTCAACATAGTCATTGAGTTTGTTTTAAACCAAAACATTAAAATTTTAATGTCGAGAAAGGTTTTAAAATTTTGCACAAAATTGGAACTGGAAGAAGTCATTCTTGAATTTGAAGTGGTAGAAGAAGGTCAAAAATGGCATCAATTGAAGAACAGTGGATTGTAGGACGATTTCATCTCGAAGCAAGTCAAAATCAATGGCAGTTGAGAGTTTTGCCGAAAAACAAGTTGACTGACGAAATTATAAGTGATATTAATAATACAATTAGTGAGCTGCACATTTTTCTTGATAGCAAACCTAAAACTGAAGAAAACCTAAGACAGTTTCAAGTTGAGCAGGACAGACTTTGTAGACTACTCACTTTTGCTTCAATAAAGTCTGGATTTAATGTTGTTATGTGCAAAATCTGAAATTATATTATGAAAATGTAGTCTGTTTTAGTAAAATAAATTTAATTTCAAAATGTGTATTCTTTTATTTAAATAAAAAATTAATTATTTATTCCCCCTTTCTTGATTTGCTTCAATTTCAAAGAAGGTTTCACAATTTAACTTTATGCAAATTATTTTTAAATCATGTGATATTTTGAAACATTGCAAAAATAAATGAAATATTTTTATTTTCTCTTACATTAAATAAACTTAAGACTGGACTTTTCGTCAATAAATTTATTATCTAAAGAGAACCATTTAATTAATTTAAAATATAATCATTTTGTTTTAACACATTAATTTTCCTGATTTACACAAATTAAGCAGTAAAGCATTTAGAATAAAATAAAAATTCTCCAAATAAGTTATGCTTCAATTTAGAGTAAAGCAACATTATATTTAAAAGGATAATTAGTCAAATAGTAATGTCAAAATGTAATTAAAATTGTAATTAAAATGGCAATCATAAAGGATCATCTTTAAGAAAACCACAATAAATTGAAACTTTAAGTTTTAGAAAAAATATGAGTTTTAGACACGGTTATGTCACTAATTTTTGGGCCCGCGTTGAAAATTGATTTTTGCGCACTTGATTTAAGGTATTGCAGAAAAACTTCTAATGTAATAAATGTACACAACCGACTGGATGACAACGCATTTCTCTAGTAGCACAATTACAAAACAAGATAAGGTAATTTCATCAAAAAATCTTTGAACAAATAAAAATATCTACTCAAGGTAATCATAACTGCAATTTACTTTTACTTTTTTAATTTATATGTTGACCCACATTTTTTAAAATTCAACTTTCAAAACAACAAGTTCTTATTTTGTAAAAATAGTTTTGTTTTTAAATTTATCATTGATTATATACAAGTTTGAAATAACAAATCAATCTTTAATTCCGTCAAAAATTTAAAATCAAATTTTGCTTAAATTTTTATAGAGCAAGATTCAAATCAGAGGCCGTATTTGGAATCATTAAATTGATATTACTATTTGACTAATTATCCTTTCAATTATTAAGTAGTTTAAACTTTAGTTTAATATTTAATTTAATGTTGGCTGACTGGAATGAATGATAGCAAGTCAGCAACTATGAATTACATTTGATACATTAAAGTAAAGAAGAATTGAAAATTTTGTTGTGAGTTGTTAATTAAGGTATTGTCCGAATCCTTAGTATTTTGAAACAGTTATGAATAATGTAATAATCTTTTTTAGTGAACGAAGTGATTGAAAACTTGTCATCACTCTGATTCAATTCAAGCAAAGAGTGGATTTTTTAATCCGCTCGCAGGTTGAAAACAACACATGGTTTTATTATCACCTAAATTTATATTTAAAAAGAGTTAGAATACAAACACTTCTCAGACAATACAATGAAGCGTTTGCTCAACATCCAACCTTACGCCAATGGACTCAGGACGATTTCAACCAATGTATATTTCGAAATATCGAAATTCTTATTGAGGTCATAAACAAAGTGTAATGTTTAATTGTTAATCTAAAATTAAACGTTATCTTTTAAAATAAATTTTTATGGAAAAGTACTGATAAAAATGAATTTTAAAATAAATTTATAACAAAGTGTTATGTTAAATTGTTATAGCTTATAAATCTAAAATTAAAATGAAAGTTTTTTTCATCAAACTATAAATTATAAGAACATTTCCTACTTTAGAAGTAAAAAATTAAAAATTAATTAAAAAAGTACTAAAGTAATAGATTAAAAAATCAAATTCTTTTAAAAAAGTTAAACCGCTAAAAATAATTTTTATAGAAAAGAATCGTGCGATAAATTTATAGACTGGATTTAAACCCACGACCCGCGCACCTTAAAATTTGCAAAAAACTTATAGAAATTGAACAGAGGTGATTTATTGATAATCTGCAATTGTCTGCTTTATGGACTCTATTTTTCTTTTTTTAGACTAAAAATTTTGTCACAACAAATAATCCAACAAAATTTTACTTTCATTTTGTTATTTTATTGACCAATTATGCAAAAGACATTATTTAAGACTGCAAAATGTCCAGAGAGTTAGACTTCTGGGTTCAGCACGTGATCACAGGCGACAAGTGAGTTGAGGCCAGCACGTCCTCCGTCGTCTGGGTAATTTCTTTCCACATTTTGAAGAGCAGTAATATATTG
>JAIXOW010000451.1 GCA_027486615.1 Oxalobacteraceae bacterium
ACCGAAATCGACACCTACTAAAGCAGCCCGCATCAAAATCCCTCACAGAGAGGAATTTGAACCGACAGCCTATTAGGCCGATTCAGCGTCTTGTTGCAGATTGACTGCACGTGCAGGGACGACGGTAGAAATAGCGTGTTTGTATACCATTTGGGTAACGGTATTACGGAGTAAAACCACGTATTGATCGAAAGACTCAACATGCCCTTGTAACTTAATGCCATTTACAAGGTAAATAGATACAGGAACATGTTCTTTTCGTAACGCATTTAAAAACGGGTCTTGTAAGAGTTGCCCTTTATTGCTCATGGAAGCTCCGTATTGTTGTCAGATTTACAGATAGGTTGGGGGGATACTTGAAATTTCAAGTATCAAAAACGGCATGTCTTGAATGTATACGATTTTCGCATGACCTGGCAAACTCACCGACAAATTTCAGCATTTATCGCTAGTTTATCCCTCTTTAGAGAAAGGGTTTTTGCCAGATCGTAATTCAATTCTCAAGGGCGTACCGACTAAGGCAAATGTGTCCCGAAAGTGTTTCTCCAGAAATCGTTTGTAATTAGCATCAATCGCATCAAGCGCATTGCCGTGAATGACGATGATGGGGGGATTTTGTCCACCTTGATGTGCGTAACGCAACTTAGGTCGAATTGAACCTTTACGTCTAGGCTGTTGATGATCTACTGCTTCTTGTAATGCACGCGTTAATTGTGGCGTTGGCAAC
Source organism: Oxalobacteraceae bacterium (assembly GCA_027486615.1). GTDB lineage: Bacteria > Pseudomonadota > Gammaproteobacteria > Burkholderiales > Burkholderiaceae_D > Pernthalerella. The sequence continues at coordinate 728 of JAIXOW010000451.1, forward strand.
TTTGCCATTGCAGCAGCGTAAGCAGCATCAACAGACTTCATCAACATGGTGACACCGGTTGATTTAAGCGCAGAAATATAATGAAATTTCGCAAACGAAAGAAAACTTAATTTACGATCGATGTCCATTTTAATTTCATCGCGACGATCCGACGTCAATCCATCCCATTTATTTACTCCCACTACTAAAGCTCGTCCAGATTCAAGTACAAAGCCTGCAATGTGAGCATCTTGTTCTGAAATATCTTGTTGTGCATCGAGTAAGAGAACAACTACATTAGCTTCAGAGATAGATTGCAAAGTCTTTACAACAGAAAATTTTTCTATCGCTTCAAATACTTTGCCACGACGACGTATACCCGCTGTGTCTATCAAAGTGTAGTGACGATCATTTCTTTCAAACGGTATTTCTATGGAGTCGCGTGTCGTACCGGGCATATCAAATGCAATCACTCGTTCTTCGCCTAGCAAGGTATTGACTAAGGTAGATTTACCCACATTCGGTCTACCAACGATAGCGATTTTTGTACCGAATTTTTTTTCTTCAGCGTCGTCCAATTCAGGTTTTTGTAATAGGGCTTTATCGAGCGCCTCTTCAACTAAATCAGCAACGCCATCACCATGTGCTGCTGAAATAACGTAGGGATCACCTAAACCTAATTCATAAAAATCAGCGGTGACTGAAGTGTATTTCATACCTTCAGATTTATTCACCACCAACATGACTGAACGTCCTGATTTACGCAAAAAATCCGTAATAGTTTTGTCATGCGGTGTCAGTCCTTGTCGACCATCTACAAGAAAGACCACAACATCAGCTTCAGCAACCGCTTGTTTAGTTTGCTTAGCCATTTCATGCATGATGCCGACTTTTGCTACCGGTTCAAAACCACCTGTATCAATCACTAAGAAAGGTCGCTCACCCACTCTACCTTCGCCATAGTGACGATCGCGCGTAAGCCCAGGAATATCCGCCACTAAGGCATCCCTTGAACGCGTAAGACGATTCAATAAGGTGGACTTCCCAACATTGGGTCGACCTACCAAAGCAATTACCGGCTTCATCTTTTTTCCAGAAAATCAACCCACTCCACTGCGTTTCAGTGAACGGTTTGTTAAGTCATTAATTGAAGAATGCTAGACATCCGAATTGACATCTTTTATTCACATGACGACGTGTCATAGAAATGGGTGCGAAAGAATGCGCAAATAAAATAGCGCTAACTCACAAACAGCGCTATTTTTAAACTTATCTATGAGGAGTTATTTTTTTATATAACTAGATTCAGTCTGCCGACAGCGCTACGATTTTTCCGCCTGACGTTTGAACAACCAATAACGAGTTTGCGATCAAAGGTCTCGCTTTAATTGCACTTCCATCGGTAGATAAACGCGCCAACATGGCGCCATCTTCACGCGATAAGAAATGTAGATAACCCTCTTTATCACCTACGACAACAGCACGTGCAAATGAGATTGGCGCAGACAATCCACGCCAAGACAAACTCGTATTACGCCATTGGTTTGCACCGTTGGGGCGAGCAAATGCTTGTACATTACCGCGTTCATCCGCTGCAAATACAAATCGCTCATCTATACCAGGTCCTACTTCAGCAGAGAGTTCACGCGCCCAACGTAATGTACCGTTACCTGCATCAGCACATGCAATTCGTCCTTGATAACTTGTTGCACAAATATCTTTGCCTGTCAGCGCTGGGGTACCAGACACATCCACTACACGCTCTAATTCTGTAGCACCGCGCGGCTCAGCAATTGGTGACTCCCAACGTGGCACACCGGTACCAACAGATAAGGCTAATAAACGTCCTGCAGGCAAGGCAACATAAGCAGTGTCATCCGCAATCACGATGCCAGGTGCTGCTTGCAATGCCAATGCAGGTGCAGGACGTTGTACAAACCAACGTCTGGCACCTGTTTCAGAGTCCAAGGCCAAAATACGATTATCTAAGCTTCGCACAACAACGACACCACGACCGACTGCAGGTGAAGAAAGAACTTGGCTCGATGCTTGTGCTTTCCAACGACTCTTACCATTGTTTGCATCAAAGGCTAACACCACCCCATCTTGTGCACCAACGACTACTGTTTTACCGTCTGAACCTACACCAGCTGTTAGTGCTGCGCCTGCGTTAATACGCCACAGTGTTTTTCCATTACTCGCTTCAATACAAGCTACGGTACCTTCCGTACTCGCTACAAATAATTTATCTCCAACTAACACTGGAGAGAGAACATACACATTGGATTTACCAACTTCAGCGGTCCATAAAATACGAACTGCCATGGTGGTTTTAAAATCTACCAATTCAGCCGGAACATTCCGCGGCGCCTTTGAAGAAAACGGATTACACGCAGTCAGTAAAACTGTAGAAGCGACGAGAATGAATTTTGAAATGTTGTACATATTTAAGCCTTCATGCTCAGGTCGCGGTTGCATCAGCACCACCTAATGCGTCAAGTTTTAATTGAATTAACTGACGCGCTGGATTTTTAATATCTGTTTTATCTAAAGCTACTTTATAAGCAGCACGTGCTTCGGTAGTTTTATTTTGCGCAAATAGTAAATCGCCTTTGCGATCTGCGACCAAAGCTGCAAACTGTTCTGGAAAGTCAGCTGCTAAAATTTTAAGGCCGTCATCATAGGCTTTTTCATCTAGCAGAACACCAGCTAGACGTATACGAGCGAGAGCAATGTATTCTTCATTACGACCATGATCAACCACCCATTGCAGATGTAATTTGGTGGCTTTTAAATCATTTGCTTCAAAGGTTGACTTAGCAGCTGCCAGCGCACCCATCTGAGCATAAGGTGTCGCGCTAAATTTATCTTTCATATCTGCGACAGCACGCGCTATTTTTGCAGGGTCGTTCGCCTCAATCGCTTTCACAATTTCTTCATAAAGCAAAGCGCCCTTCATGGATTCGCTTTGTTGATATTTATTCCAGCCTAACCAACCCAGCCAGCCAGCTAGTGCAATGATGAGTATCCATGTCACCACATTGCCGTATTGCTTCCACCAAGCTTTAAGGGTGTCTAGTTGTTCTTGTTCTTCGAGATCGTATGCCATGATTAATTAAGGATGGTAGTGAATATGACCGGCATGATCCTGATCATGCTCAGAGTTTCCGACAATGTGATCAATTAAATGATCCACAACTTTTGTTAATGCTATTTGATACTGATTGTGTTTTGGATCGGCATCACGCAAATACTTGACTGTAGCCACATCGTTCGCCATTTCATCATCACCTAAGATGACGGCATAAGCTGCACCACTAGCGTCTGCGCGTTTCATTTGCGATTTAAAACTACCCGCACCAGCAGAAGATGCGCAATGTAGCACAACATCGAGTCCAGCATCCCGCAAACGCTCCCCTAGCACAATGGACTGCATCTGGGCTGCATCACCTTGATGGACCAAATAAACATCGCACTGATTGGCTGCAAATTGTTCGCCCGAAGCTTTCATGAGCTCCAACAAACGCTCCACGCCCATAGCAAAACCAACTGCAGGTGTAGGTTTGCCGCCAAAAATCTCAACTAAGGGATCATAACGACCACCACCACAAACTGTACCTTGCGAACCAAGTTGATCAGTTACCCATTCAAATACGGTACGGTTGTAATAATCCATGCCGCGCACAAGACGAGGGTTAATCGTAAAAGGCACGCTGTTATGTCTGAGAATTGCCTGCACACCTTCAAAATGCGCTAACGACTCTGCGCCCAAATAATCTAATAACTTAGGGGCATTGTTAACTAATTCCTGCATTGCAGGATTTTTGGTATCAAGAATACGCAATGGATTCGTATGCAAACGACGTTGAGCATCAGCATCCAACTCTGATTGATGCGCATTGAAATACGTAATCAAATCAGCTCTATGACGATTACGTTCTTCTGCATCACCGATGGAGTTTAATTCTAGTTTGACGTCAGTCAGGCCTAAGTCATCCCACAAGCGCTGACAGAGCATGATCATCTCTGCATCAATATCTGGACCAGTAAAACCAATTGCTTCCGCACCCACTTGATGAAACTGACGATAACGTCCACGCTGTGGACGCTCATGGCGAAACATAGGACCTGCGTACCACAATCGCTTAGGACTATCGTAAGTTAAATTATGTTCTATGGCAGCACGTACTACACCTGCTGTGTTCTCAGGTCTTAAAGTGAGCTCGTCACCATTCATGCTATCAACGAAAGAGTACATTTCTTTTTCAACGATATCCGTGACGGCACCCAGACCACGAGCAAATACTGCTGTAGGCTCAACAATCGGTGTGCGAATTTGTTGATAGCCATAACTCTTTAAAACAGTATGTACGGTATTTTCAAATAATTCCCATAGCGGAGCATCAGCAGGAAGAATGTCATTCATCCCTTTCACTGCAAGAATTTTTTCTGTTTTTTTCTGTTCAGACATAATAATTTTTACTATCGTTTTTTTGCTAACGCTATCTATTAAGTAGCATGACATCACGCTGATACGTTATTTTTTCCGTAATGGCTTTTTACATAGTCGAGCACAATCGCTTGAAATTCTTCTGCAATATGCTCTCCACGTAGAGTGACGGTCTTTTGACCATCTACAAAAACGGGGGCCGCAGGTGATTCCCCTGTACCTGGCAAACTAATACCAATGTTGGCATGCTTAGATTCACCAGGGCCATTCACAATACAACCCATCACAGCTACATTCATACCTTCTACACCTGGGTAGATATTTTTCCAAACTGGCATTTGCTCACGTAAATAACTTTGTATACGGTCTGCTAGTTCTTGAAATACAGTTGAGGTAGTACGTCCACAACCAGGACATGCAATCACCATAGGCGTGAATTTTCTCAAGCCCATCGTTTGTAAAATTTCTTGACCAACGATGACTTCACGAGTGCGATCGCCACCTGGTTCAGGTGTTAATGAAATACGAATCGTGTCACCTATGCCTTCTTGTAACAACACACCTAAAGCAGCAGTCGATGCCACAATTCCTTTGCTACCCATACCTGCTTCGGTTAATCCCAAATGTAATGGATAGTCGCAACGTTTTGCTAGCTCTCTATACACCGCAATTAAATCTTGTACGCCTGAGACTTTGCAAGAAAGAATAATGCGGTCACGCCCTAAACCTAACTCTTCAGCACGCTGTGCATTTTCTATCGCAGAGGTCACAAGTGCTTCATACATCACCGCTTGTGCACTCCAAGGTTGTGCACGTTGCGCGTTTTCATCCATGATACGCGCTAACAATGCTTGATCAAGACTGCCCCAATTCACGCCTATACGAACTGGCTTATCGTATTTACGAGCAATTTCTATCATTTGTGCAAATTGCGCGTCACGCTTAGCACCCTGACCTACATTACCAGGGTTAATACGATACTTCGATAACGCTTGTGCACACTCAGGATAATCATTGAGTAAAGTATGTCCGTTGTAATGAAAATCACCCACAAGAGGAACATCGATATCCATTTTATCGAGTTGCTCACGAATAGCGATCACTGCAGCTGCTGCTTCGGGCGTATTCACTGTGATACGAACCATTTCAGATCCAGCACGCGCTAATTCTTTGATTTGTATTGCAGTCGCAATCACATCCGCTGTGTCTGTATTTGTCATGGATTGCACAACGATAGGTGCATTCCCTCCGATAATCACTTCACGTGAACCATAACGCACACTAACACTGCGTCGTGCGTTACGATTTTCAGGACCTGAAGCAATCTGATTTTGATCATCTTTAATCATGGCGCGATTACTCTTAACAAAGTACTAGGTAAATTCAATGGGGAAGCTGCTAACCAACCCATGTCATGCGCGAAAAGTGCGAGCAGCAATATACTCAACACCATCATCGCAAAACGCATTAAATTAGCACCAAGACGACTACGCTCTAGTGAAGTATGGCTAATCGCTGAGACACTCGCCGCTGGTAAAGGGCGACGTAAGACAGGATCATAATCAGCGCGTACTTCATGCGTAACCATCTGAACTAAGGGATCAGGGTCTAAACCTAGCAACTTTGCATAGGAACGAATAAATCCCTTAACGGTAGTAATGCCTGCCAGTGCAGCAAAATCATTTACTTCAATCGCTGCAATTTGTCGGGTACTGAGTTTGAGCGTTTGTGACACCTGCTCTAATGTTAGATTCAGTTCACGACGACGCGTAGCTAATTTTTCCCCTGGCAGTTCTATCTCAGAATAGGGATCTTTTTGAGCGTGATCCTCTTCTAACTCGACATCCGCAACAGTTTTTTCGTTATTCTTATCACTCATCAAGTTCACCACCCAAATACCCTGTTGCTTTAGGTGCATCGGGATACAGTCGTTTGAGTTTAGAAACTAAACTCTTTTCAGCTGCACGATCACCTAACTTACGTTCAATATGAATAGCCATCATCAAATCTTCGATAACAATTTTCTCGCTTTGTATTGCAACTAAAATATGTCGGCGCGCTTTCGCTAAATCACCGCGCTCAAAATAAATTTTAGCTAACTTTACCCGCGCTAAAACAAGATTAGGCTCGAATTGTAAAGCGCGCAAAAAATAGAATTCTGCATTGATTACATCTTGATCTTTTAAGCTACACAATCCCGCATTGAGCAAAGCTTTTTGCGGAGAGCTATATGCTTTATTAGCAAGCGCTTGTAAAAAATAAGGCATGGCTGCTTTAGCTGACTGACGCTGACAAACAAACCAACCCATATTGTTTTGCCAATCTGGATTTTCTGGCGCAAGTCGTAAGGCTTCACGCAAACTACGTTCAGCTTGTTTATCCTGACCGATTTGCATCAAAACCAAACCACGCAAGCCATGTGCACCTGCCAAGCTAGGATCAATCGACAGAGCTGTATCCACTTCATTTAGCGCAGTGCTGTATTGACCTTCAGCATAGTAAGCAGATGCAAGCTCAACACGCAGTTCAGCACGATGACGATTATCACGCTCAACATTATTTGCGTTTAAATCTTGCTTCGATGTCTGAGCACATGCAGTCAGCAAAAGCAAAGCCAATGAAATGAAAATTCTCACCCAGGTATCTCCACAATACGACCAAAATCTTTGCCGTATTTTTGTTTATAGTCTTGCATACGTTGCATACGTTCTTGCACATGCGTTCTGTCTTGTATATCACCAGCTAGCTGACCACATGCCGCATCAATATCATCACCGCGCGTTTTTCTCACAGTCGTTACAATACCTGCGTCCATCAATATTTGAGCAAATGCTTTAATTCTGCCTGCAGCTGAACGTTTCAATCCAGACTCAGGAAAAGGATTAAACGGAATGAGATTAAATTTACACGGCAAATCGCGTACTAACGCGAGTAGCTCTCGTGCATGTTCATCGCTGTCATTCACACCATCTAACATGCAGTACTCAAGCGTGATGAAATCTCTGGGAGCGTATGCAAGATAACGTTTGCAAGCAGCGATTAATTCTGACAAATCGTGTTTTTTATTCAGAGGGACCAACATGTCACGCAATTTATCATTCGATGCATGCAAAGATACGGCTAAGGCAACTGGACAATCTAGCCCCAACTTATCCATCATCGGCACCACACCGCTAGTCGACACCGTCACTCTGCGACGCGACAAGCCATAAGCATGATCATCTAACATCAGTTTTAATGCAGCGATGGTCGGTTCGTAATTCAGCAAAGGCTCGCCCATACCCATCATCACGACATTGGTTATTTGACGCTCACCTTTAGGTCCTGCAGCTTCACCCTTAGTCCGACGCAATGTGAATTCAGCAATCCACAATTGACCAATAATTTCAGCCACAGTGAGATTGCGTGAAAAACCTTGTTTACCAGTCGAACAAAAACGACAATTGACTGCACAACCAGCTTGCGTGGAAACACATAAGGTGCCGCGATTTTCTTCAGGGATGAATACGGTTTCGACTGCATTGCCATTACCAACGTCGATTAACCATTTACGTGTGCCATCAGTTGAAGTGTGATCACTAATGATGGCAGGAGCGGTTACACAGGCGTGAATTTTTAATTTGTCGCGCAGCGATTTCGCCAAATCAGTCATGGCGTCAAAATCACTCACGCCAAACTGATGCACCCAACGCTGTAATTGCCTAGCTCGAAACGGCTTCTCTCCAAGCTGACCGCACCAAGCGACCAGCCCTTCTGAATCAAGATCCAGCAAATTGGTGAGTGTCGTCATGGCATTTGATTCCAACGCATTTGTTATGTCTATCACACCCTATAAGCATGCAGCTTATAACAAATGCGTGTTGGCCAATCAGCGGGTATAGACGTTTAGCGCAGGGAAAAAGTAGCTGATCTCAGTTTTGGCAGTATCTGCCGCATCTGAACCATGCACTGCGTTTGCATCAATCGAATCAGCAAAATCAGCACGGATCGTACCTTTGTCTGCTTTCTTAGGATCGGTCGCGCCCATGAGTTCGCGATTTTTCAAGATGGCGTTCTCACCTTCGAGCGCTTGCACCATGACAGGACCGGAAATCATGAAATCAACGAGATCTTTGAAGAAAGGACGCTCACGATGCACGGCATAGAATCCTTCCGCTTCAGCACGTGAAAGATGCATCATGCGTGCTGCGATGATTTTCAGGCCTGCGCCTTCAAAACGGGAATAGATCTGGCCAATGACGTTCTTCGCCACAGCGTCTGGTTTAATAATCGACAGGGTGCGCTCGATTGCCATTTGTAAAAACTCGAATAAAATTAAGGGGATAGGAAAACACAGAAGATTTCTGATTAACCCCGAATTTTAGCATGAAACCCCTGTGATTTCCCTCTGAGATAAGCTTGGTTCACCTTGCAACGTCTGTTCAAATTTGCGGTAGACTTCGCTTGCTGGTTTCAAATTGATTATATTTTTGGCATCACACTACCACTCTGGTAGTATTGTTTCTGGCAACTTTATGGAGGCTCTTATATGAACCAATCCTTTCCTTCAATTTATGACACTTCTGCAGATACGCTAGCAGTAAGGCATCGCGTACTGCGCAACACTTACTGGCTATTAGCTCTCTCCATGATTCCAACTGTGCTTGGTGCTTGGATGGGTGTGCAGATGAATTTCGCTTTCTTTGCTGGCAGCCCGTTTATCGGCATGTTGGTTTTCATGGCTATCGCATTCGGTTTTTTCTATGCGATTGAAAAAACCAAGAGTTCAGCCGCTGGTGTGGCCGTATTACTCGGCTTTACCTTCTTCATGGGCTTGATGCTGTCTGGGCTGATCGGACGCATTTTAAATTTCTCAAATGGCGCCTCGCTCGTCATGACTGCGTTTGG
>JAIXOW010000212.1 GCA_027486615.1 Oxalobacteraceae bacterium
ACGATTCATCCAAATTCAGGTCCTAAGGGATCTGTTATTCTTCACCTACATACCTATAATGTTAATGGGTTGGGGGATGGTGAGAAAGCTAAGCGTATTGTCAACAAATTTCTAGCCCCTGAAAGACAAGCCAAGGGTGCCAAAATTGTCATAGGATTGCAGGAAACCCATCTTACTAATAGCACAGTTCCACAATTTGATACCAAATGGAGAAATGAAGCTGTTCACTCCACTCATACAAGTAATAGTGCTGGTGTGGCAATTCTGTACTTTGCACACCATTGGGAAGAAAAGTTAGACACATTCTCTGATGACAATGGTCGATTCTGTTCAGTTACACTTAAAGGTTGCGATGATAATTTGTACTCTTTTCTAAACGTTTATGTTCCAAATATAGGAGTAGAAGGTCAGGCACTTCCATTCATTGAGGAACTAGACTTACACCTAGTTGCGATTTCTACCAAGTTTCCAGGCACTAAAATAATACTTCTCGGAGATTTTAACTTTACAATAGACAAGGATGATTACATCATTAGGCGCGTTCTTAATGAGGAAATTAATATCAGGGAATCTTTTGAAAATCTGAGAAGCACTCACGACCTTGTGGACTCATATAGATGTCATAATAAAAAAACTGGATTTACGTGGGGACATAGAAACAGGCAAATAACTAGAAGATCACGGCTTGATAGAATATATTGTTCATCAAGTATGAAAGTTCTATCATCCACTGTTACTATAGATTTTGATAAGTCTGACCATTCACTTTTGTCAACACAAGTTGAGTTCAACACTGGTATGGTTAGAGGGCCAGGGCTGTACAGAATAGATATGGGAATTCTTGATAACAAGGAAATAAAGGATAAAATAGAATCCGAACTTAGAGAGGTTATTGCAACAATACCGGCTCACTTTGACCCTCATCTTAGATGGGATTACATCAAAATGCAAATTAGGAATATTTTCACGCAAGAAATTACAATTAAAAATTCCAAAGACAAAATGACTCTAAATTATGTTGAGACTGAATTGAACACACTTCTCAAAATACAGGAGGAGGAATTGCTTGTTAATGGTGCCGAGTCACATAAATCTCTTATTCTTAAAAAAGAAATTAATCGTTGTGAAAAGGAGGTAGATTTGTTCAGAGAATCATACGCAAAAAAGCTTATTCTTAAATCTAGAGCACAGTGGGCAGAGGAGGGTGAAAAAAGTACCAAATATTTTCTTAACCTTATAAAATATAGATCTGCAGCTACCTACATTGATAGAATTCAGTCGCCTAATGGTGAAATCACTAACCAAAATGATATAAGGAAAGAAATACAGGACTTCTATGAAGACCTATACTCCCATAAAGAGGTCGATGAATCTGATGCAGCAATTGGGGAGTTTGTTTCTGAGCTCCCCAAGATTTCTGCTGAAGACAAGGCCATTCTGGAAGAAAATCTTACGTTACAGGACTTATCAAAGTCATTAAAAACTTGTAAAGACTCTGCACCGGGCCCAGATGGCATACCCTACTCTCTTTACTCAGTTTTCTGGAATCTTCTTTCAATGCCTTTGCTCAGATCGTGGGAACACTCTAGGTTGGTTGGTAGAATGTCGCAAGATCAGAGGAGCTCTGTCATCACCCTGATACCTAAAAAAGATAAGGATACTTCCATTTTAAACAATCTACGCCCCATTAGCCTTACAAACACTGATGTTAAAATTATCACAAAGGCCATCACTCTTAAAGTTAACCCAGTCTTGGAATCTATAATCTCTCCTACACAAGCTGCGTATGTTCCAGGTAGGCAAATTACGGATAACACGTTCATGCTAGATACCATTATCAAACTTGCGGATAAAATAGATGAAAGAATATACATTCTATCCCTTGACGCAAAAAAGGCATTTGACTCTGTTGATCATAAATATATGTATACTACCCTTAGAGCTTATGGTTTCGGAGAGGAATTTATAAAAACAATACAAACTATTTACAAGGATTTGACTGCATCAGTCATGGTGAACGGGTTCAAGTCGGGTATTATTAAGCTTCTCAGAGGTGTTAAACAGGGTGATGCATTGTCATGTGCTCTCTTTGTAATAATTATTGATCCAATGCTTAGAGCCGTGGAGAGGTCTGATGAGATAAAATCACTTGAAGTTACCTCACCGTTCACTGCCAAAAAAGTTGAACCCAAGATATCTGGTTATGCAGACGATCTTACTCCAGTAGTTAGTTCCTTAGAATCTGTTCAAAATGTGTTCCACCTCTATCATAGATTTTCCAAAGTCTCTGGACTTTATTTAAATGCACAAAAAACTGAAATACTTTGTGTTGGAGGGATACAGCCAGCTCCACAGAGTGTTGAAATTGAATATGGCAATCAGACTCACAACATTGTTTTGTCACAAAGAATCAAAGTTTGTGGGATTAGTCACCCTATAGCTGATCAGGAAAGTTACAATCTTAATATCAAAGAGAATATTAATAAACTTAAAACACAACTTAATATGTG
>JAIXOW010000449.1 GCA_027486615.1 Oxalobacteraceae bacterium
AGTCCGTAAGAACCCACAGGAATCCGCGCAAACACGCGGTAGTAGGCGAAAAAAAACCAACTAAGAGAAGTTGGTTTTTTAACGATTGGTGGAGGCGGCGGGAATCGAACCCGCGTCCAAAGATCCTCTACAGACAGTTCTACATACTTAGTGTTGTCATTTAATTTGATTTACCTGCCGCGGACACACACGCTACAAGTAAACGAGTCACCTTTTGTTTAACGCTATGCCAAGTGACCCGACACAACGCGATTCCCTGTGTATGACTCTACTGCTGTTGCCAGCCCGCCCCAGGAACAAGACGGTGTAGAGCTAAAAAGTTATTAAGTTTTTAGAGGTTTACGCTGCGAGAGCGTAAGTTTCATCGTTTGCATTTAAGCATTTCCGGTTGGTTTTACGAGGTGACCAGCCCTCGGTATGCCCTGCGCTGCTTTGTAATCCCTGTCGAAACCAGGTCGCCCCCAAGCAGGGTTTCATTGTAGCGTAATCAAGCAGTGCACAAGATGCGTTTTTTATAGATGATGTTGTGATAACTCAAGCGAGTGCGTGTTGTAAGAGTGTGAGCAGGTCTTTAGGTGTGTTGGCAATGTAATCTGCATTCCAGCTTTGTGGTTCGGTGTTGCCGCAATAACCCCAAGCTGCTGCGATGGTGGGCATTCCTGCTGCTTTGCCGGCTTGTATGTCACGCAAGTCATCACCAACATACCAACATAAGGTTGGATTGAGATTGATGCGACGTGCTGCTTCTATCAGTGGATCTGGGTGCGGTTTGGCGTGTGCAGTTGTATCGCCTGACACTATGCAAGATGCTTGCGCTAGTCCTATGAGTGGAATGAGTGCATCGGTATATAACGCAGGTTTATTGGTAACGATGCCCCATAAGATTTGTTGTTGTTCTAGTTGTTGCAGTAGTTCTGGTACTTCATGAAACAAGCTACTTTGATCTGCGATGTGTGCAGCATAGTTATCTAAAAATTCAGTTCTTAATGCATCGTATTCTGCATCAGCAGGTGTCTTGTTTAATGCTATACCGATTAATCCACGTGCTCCTGCTGAGGCAAGTGGTCTTAATTGTTCATAGGGTGTGGGTGCTAATCCACGTTGTGAACGCATGAGATTAACTGCAGCAGCAAGATCAGGTGCAGTGTCTGCCAGTGTGCCATCTAAATCAAACAGGACTGCACGCGGTAAAGGTAGTTGTGGAATGAGCATAGTAAAAAGATGGAAGGTGTTTTAAATCCATTTCCATTGAAGCTAAGGGAATGACTGATTTATTCAGATTTTTATAATGAATCAGCGTCATAGCAAGACGCTGAGTTATGTGACTGCATTAAACAGATTTAACCGTTGCCACTAGATAGTTAACGCTAGTGTCTTGTTTCAACGAATAAATTTTAGTCAGCGGGTTATACGTCATCCCTTTAAGCGCTTCAACTTCTAAGCCTGCTGTTCTAGCAAAACCAGATAACTCTGCAGGTGTGATGAACTTTGCGTAATCATGTGTGCCACGTGGCAGTAGTCCTAAAACATATTCAGCACCGATGATGGCAAACAAATAGGACTTAGGATTGCGATTAAGTGTGGAGAAAAAAATATGTCCACCAGGTTTGACTAACTTTGCACACGCTTGAACGATGGCAGCAGGATCAGGCACATGCTCTAGCATTTCCATACAAGTGACTACGTCATATTGTCCTGCTTCACGCGCTGCGAGATCTTCTGCAGAGATGAGTTCATAACGAACTTTGATACCTGACTCGAGGCTATGTAGATCAGCGACTTTGAGTGCTTTTTCTGATAAATCAATGCCAGTGACTGTCGCGCCTTTTTTGGCGATGGATTCAGCCAATATGCCTCCACCACATCCGACATCACAGACTTGTTTGCCAGCGAGAGGTACACGCGCATTAATCCATTCCAATCGCAATGGATTGATTTCATGTAGAGGTCTGAACTCGGAGGTGGGATCCCACCAACGATGTGCGAGTTCACTGAATTTTTGTATTTCCAAAGGATCGGCGTTCATCTCGAGATGATAACGGAAACTGGAGAATTACTTTTGAGTGCTAGTTGGAGGCTTTAGCTGTCGTACTTGAAATGGCAAAATAGAACAAAGGCTCTTATTGTTTAAGAGCCTTTGCCTAAATTTAAGAAGCTTGATATGCCTAAGGAGCTTTGGTACCTATGACTTCCACATCCACACGGCGGTTACGTGCACGGCCTTGTGAAGTTTTATTACTAGCTACAGGTTGAGTTGCACCTTTACCATCAATGAAAATACGATCAGATGGTATGCCTAATTTAACCAAATAATCTTTAACGGCCTGCGCACGGCGGATAGATAGTTTTTGGTTATAGCTAGCTTTGCCTATGCTATCAGTATGGCCGGTTGCGAGGATGCTATCTACCTTTGCATTTTGTAATTCTGTTTGTAGTTTCTTTAAGCGGTCCATGCCTTCTGGTCGCAAAGTAGCTTGGTCAAAGCCGAATGAGGTGTCAGTCGTGAGGCTGACTTTTGCAATTGGCGGTGGAATAACAGCTGCTTTTTGTGTTTCTTCCGATTTGCTTGCAACTGGCTCTGTAACAGGGGCTGAAGTCGGGCGCTGTGCGGACGCTGCAGCAGCAGCAGGTACTTCAGCGGCTGATTTATTTTCTGTTGAGACAGCTTGCGCAGGTTGCAATGGAACGCCATCACATCCCGGTACGACTGCATCAGCAGGCTCCCAAGTGCCGGTTCGTACGCACAGTCCTGTGCCGCTACGGACAATAGTTCCACTTGAGTCGACCCAATATCCTCTGGGCGCTTTATTTGCTGCTTGTGCATTGTAAGTGCTGGCGAAAAGTACAGTGACTAAGCTGCTCAATAAACCTATCAGTAGACTTTTGTATTTCATAAAAACCTCTCCCAGTGAAAATGCTAATTAAGCAATATTTTAAGGGAAAATAATTGAGGTTGTTCAAAATAATTTTACTTTTACTAATTTATTTATAAATTACGCTTCAATAACTGATTTCTAGGGCGCGTGAAATCAAAAAACACGATCAGCATTTAACGCTGATCGTGATGTTTGCAAAGCCTGGGGATGAAGAACTTAATCTTTATTGCCAACTTGCTGGCGTGTACTCACCACTTCTATATCAACCCTACGGTTTTCTGATCGTCCCTTACTATTGTTGTTGCTAGCAATCGGTTCACTTTCGCCTTTACCTTGGGTATAGATGCGATCAGCGGGCAGGGATTGCGATAGTAAATAGCTTTTAACGGCAGCTGCACGGCGCTCTGAAAGTTTTTGGTTATAGGCTTCTGCACCAATTGCATCTGTGTGGCCTGTCGCCACAATGACTTTGATAGACATACCTAAGAGGCGGTTAGCTAATAATTTCAGGCTATCTTCACCACCTTTTTTAAGAATCGATTTATCAAAGTCGAAATAAGCATCCGTGTCTAAAGTAATTTTTTCTACGACTGTCTCAACCGGTGGAGGAGGGGCAGCTTGCGCTTTTGCAATCACTGGTGCAGGCGGTGCTTGTGGAGTAGGTATCTCCGGAACACTGACTGCACTCGTTTTTGCCACCACGCCATCACAACCAACTACTGTCGCTAAGACGGGACGCCATCCACCTGTATGCCAGCAGTTGCCATTTGTACTGATAACGGCGTTACCCCTTGCGTCTTGAAGATATCCAGCATTGCCATCCACCACCGGATAACTAGGATTAGCAGCGAGTGACTGGCCTGCATAAAAAATCAGCAGCGTGAGATTGAGACGGGCGAGCAATTGCATAGCATTTCTCCTGATTGATGGATGATTAGGTCTATATGTGGGAAGCGTTGTCATAAAAAAAATGATGCTTCGCTGTCTCGCAGTGAGTGTGGCAGTTGTGGGGGTAAATACATTACAAAAAATCAAATGAAGGCAGTTACTAGTGAGTTTTATTTGACAAATTTTATTTAGTCAGAAGAGCCCGATATCAGAGTAAGAAACAGGGCTAAAGGGTGGTCAACGTGGTAAAATTTCGAGTTCTCAAAATCAAGGTTCGCAATCTGCGGACAGTCAATTAACACCTGCATTTTTGCTTCAACTCACCGGCCCCACAATGGATCAATTCGCAAAAGAAACAATACCAATTTCACTCGAAGAAGAGATGCGCAAAAGCTATCTCGATTACGCTATGAGCGTCATCGTTGGCCGCGCATTGCCGGATGTCAGAGATGGTTTAAAGCCCGTGCACAGGCGTGTTTTATTCGCTATGCATGAAACCAATAATGTATTTAATCGTCCCTATGTAAAGTGTGCTCGTGTGGTGGGTGAAGTGATGGGTAAATATCACCCACATGGCGACCAAGCGATTTACGATACTTTGGTACGTATGGCGCAAGATTTTTCATTGCGCTACACCTTGGTAGACGGTCAAGGTAACTTTGGCTCGATTGATGGTGATAATGCAGCTGCTATGCGTTATACCGAGTGTCGCTTAGATAAGATTGCTAGTGAATTACTGGCTGACATAGAAAAAGAAACTGTCGACTTTGTACCTAACTACGACGGTAAAGAAAAAGAACCTTCTGTTCTGCCTACCCGCATTCCTAATCTGTTGATCAATGGGTCATCAGGTATTGCAGTTGGTATGGCAACCAATATCCCACCGCATAACATTACTGAAATCATTGACGGTGCTCTGCATTTATTGCAAACACCGAATTGCACGGTGGATGAATTAATAGAAATTATTCCTGCGCCAGACTTCCCAACTGCCGGCATTATTTATGGCGTCTCTGGTGTGCGTGATGGTTATCGTACCGGTAGAGGTCGTTTGGTCATGCGTGGCAAAACGCATTTCGAAGAATACGGTCGCGAAAATCGCACAGCAATCATCGTAGATGAGTTGCCGTATCAAGTGAATAAAAAATCCATGCTCGAGCGTATCGCGGAGCTGGTACGTGATAAAAAACTCGATGGCATTTCTGATATTCGTGATGAGTCCGATAAATCAGGTATGCGTGTTGTCATCGAACTAAAACGCGGAGAAGTACCAGAGGTTGTGTTGAACAATCTCTATAAACAAACACAGTTGCAAGACACCTTTGGTATGAACATGGTGGCATTGGTGGATGGTCAGCCTAAGTTGCTGAACTTGAAGCAGATGTTGGAATGCTTCCTTTCACACCGTCGTGAGGTTGTTACACGTCGTACTGTTTTCGAATTACGTAAAGCACGTGAACGTGGTCATGTATTAGAAGGTTTAGCCGTTGCCTTAGCTAATATTGATGAATTCATTGCCATCATCAAAGCAGCACCAACACCACCGATTGCAAAATCAGAGTTAATGATGCGTACCTGGGATTCTTCTGTGGTGCGTGAAATGCTAGCGCGCACTGGTGCAGAGAACGCAGGTGGCATAGAAGCCTTCCGTCCTGCGAATTTGCCGCGTCAATATGGTTTGCAAGCAGATGGTTTATATAAATTATCGGATGATCAAGCGCAGGAAATTCTGCAAATGCGCTTGCAACGTTTGACTGGTTTAGAGCAAGACAAGATTGTTAATGAGTACAAAGAAGTGATGGAGCAAATCGCTGATCTGTTGGATATTCTTTCCAAGCCAGATCGCGTGACCACCATCATTACTGATGAACTCGTCGCAGCAAAAAATGAATATGGCGTCAATGGCGGCGATAAGCGTCGTTCACAAATTGAAATCAATGCGACTGATCTCGCAACAGAAGATTTAATCACACCGCAAGACATGGTCGTGACCTTGTCTTATGCGGGTTATATGAAGTCACAACCCTTATCAGAATATCGCGCACAAAAACGTGGTGGTCGCGGTAAGCAAGCAACTGCCACTAAAGATGATGATTGGATAGATCAACTCTTCATCGCCAATACACATGATTACATGTTGTGTTTCTCGAATCGTGGTCGTATGTACTGGTTGAAAGTGTGGGAAGTGCCGCAAGGTTCACGTACCTCACGCGGCAAACCAATTGTGAACATGTTCCCGTTACAAGAGGGCGAGAAAATCACCGTGGTCTTACCATTGTTTGGTGAGCACAGTAGCTTCCCTGCTGACCGTTATGTCTTTATGTCGACTAGCTTGGGTACTGTTAAGAAAACGCCGTTGTCTGATTTTAGTAATCCACGTAAGGCAGGCATTATTGCTGTTGATTTGGATGAAAGTGATTTCTTAATTGGTGCTGCATTAACTGACGGTAGTCATGATGTGATGTTGTTCTCAGATTCAGGTAAAGCAGTGCGCTTTGATGAGAATGATGTACGCCCTATGGGTCGTACTGCACGTGGCGTACGTGGTATGAGTTTAGAAGCAGGTCAACAAGTGATTGCCTTACTGGTTGCTGAAAATGAAGGTCAGTCGGTTTTAACTGCAACTGAAAATGGTTATGGCAAGCGCACACCGATCGCTGAATACACACGTCATGGTCGTGGCACCAAAGGCATGATTGCGATCCAAACCAGTGAGCGTAATGGTAAAGTGGTTGCTGCAACACTAGTAGAAGCAACTGATGAAATCATGCTCATCACCACAGGCGGTATATTGATTCGTACCCGTGTATCTGAAATTCGTGAGATGGGTCGCGCAACACAAGGTGTGACACTGATTGCGGTTGAAGATGGTGGAAAATTATCTGGATTACAGCGTATTGCTGAAGCGGATGCAGAAGATGATGGTTCTGTATCAGATGACGCAGTTGCCGATGACACCGCACCGGATGCAGCACCGGACGATTCCGTTGAATAATAGATGAATGTGTTTTTAAGCATAGCGACACTCTGACAATACTCTGCAACTAAAATAAAAATTGCCTATCTATGAGTGATGACAAACTGCAGCCACTACGTGAGCAAATTGATGCGATTGATGCGCAACTACTCGCATTATTAAATCAGCGTGCGCGTGTGGCTCAGGCAGTAGGGCACGTTAAGGCAGAAACTAATGCGCCTGTTTTTCGCCCTGAACGTGAAGCCCAAGTCTTAGCGCGTGTCGCTGCAAATAATACTGGTCCTCTGCCATCTTCTGATTTGCAAACTATCTTTAGAGAAGTAATGTCATCATGTCGTGCGCTAGAGCGTCGCATCACAGTCGCTTTTCTTGGTCCAGTTGGCACTTACAGTGAACAAGCAGTGTGGCAGCAGTTTGGTCAGTCCGTCACAGGTTTGCCTTGCATCTCAATTGATGAAGTCTTTCGTGCTACCGAAGCGGGCACTGCAGATTTTGGTGTAGTGCCCATTGAAAATTCAACCGAAGGTACAGTTAATCGCACTTTAGATTTACTTTTGCAAACTTCTTTATCAATTAGCGGTGAGTTATCACTTCCTGTACATCATAGTTTGCTGACCAAGAGTGGATCACTAGAAGGTGTAAAACGTGTTTGTGCGCATTCACAAGCATTAGCTCAATGTCAGGCTTGGTTAAATCATCACTATCCACAAATTGAAAGACATGCAGTTGCATCGAACGGTGAAGCTGCACGCTTAGCAAGTGAAGATAATACGATTGCTGCGATCGCTTCTGAAATGGCTGCAACGCGTTATGGTTTAGCGATAGCGCACGCACACATACAAGATGATCCACATAACCGTACTCGCTTTGCTGTCATCGGTAGACTTTCACCTACTGCATCGGGACGTGATCAAACTTCGCTCGTTTTATCAGTGCCCAATAAACCGGGCGCTGTGTATGAATTGCTCGAGCCATTGGCTAAACATGGTGTATCCATGACGCGTTTCGAATCGCGTCCTGCACGTACAGGTAGTTGGGATTATTATTTTTACGTTGATGTCGAAGGTCATGCGCAAGATACAAAAGTAGCGCAAGCACTGCAAGCCTTGCAATCACGTGCTGCTTTTTTTAAAGTGCTTGGCTCTTATCCCTTTGCACTCTGATCTTTTACTCTGACTTTACTCACTATGTCACATTCATTTGGTCCTGATTATGTTCGTGCTATCGCTCCTTATCAGGGCGGTAAACCTATTGCAGAAGTCGCACGTGAGTTTGGTCTAGATGAATCTAAGATCGTCAAGCTAGCATCGAATGAAAATCCATTAGGTATTCCTGAGTCAGCGCAACAAGCAATGCAAGCTGCATTGGCTGAACTAGCGCGTTATCCTGATTCGAATGGCTTTGATTTAAAAGCGACGATAAGTAAAAAATTTAATGTTACGCCTGATTGGATTACTTTAGGTAATGGGTCTAACGACATACTTGAACTCGCTACTCGTTCATTAGTGCGTACTGGTGAATCAGTTGTCTATTCAGAATATTCTTTCGCTGTGTATCCACTTGCTACCCAAGCAGTGGGAGCAAAAGCCATAGTTGTGCCAGCTAAAAATTTTAGTCATGATCTCGATGCAATGGCTAAGGCGGTGCAGCCTGATACGCGTTTAATCTTTGTTGCGAACCCAAATAATCCTACGGGTACCTTCATAGAGGGTGATCAGATACTCGCTTTCATACGCTCCATACCTAAACATGTGGTGATCGTATTGGATGAAGCTTATACAGAATACTTGCCACCGAATCAGCGTTACGATGCATTAGCTTGGGTAGCCCAACATCCAAATTTAATTGTGTCACGTAGTTTTTCTAAAGCTTATGGATTGGCAGGCTTGCGTATAGGTTTTGGTATTGCGCAAGCAGAGTTGACTGATTTAATGAATCGTTTACGTCAACCGTTTAATGTGAACTCCTTAGCGCAAGCAGCAGCCATCGCTGCTTTGCAAGATGAAGCGTTTCTTGCTAAGAGCGCGCAGATAAATAATCAAGGTTACACACAAATAACCAATGCCTTGACTCAAATGGGTCTGACCTTTATTCCTTCATTTGGTAATTTTGTTTTATTTAAAGCGGGTGAGGCTAATGATGCAGGTGCAAAAGTAAATCTCGCTTTACTTAAAAAAGGCATAATCGTGCGCCCCGTTGGTAACTATGGATTGCCACAGTGGTTAAGAGTCTCAATAGGACTGCCTGAAGAAAATGCTGCATTCCTTGCTGCTCTTCAATCCATCATAGGCTGATGCACTGAGCATGCCACCCTTTAAAAAAATCGTTATCTTTGGTGTTGGACTCATAGGCGGTTCATTTGCACTCGCTTTAAAAAAAGCAGGTGTGGTTGAGCAGGTTGTTGGTGTGGGTCGTCGTCTTGAAACACTAGAACGTGCAAAATCCTTAGGCATTATTGACGCCATCGGTGACGTCAGTGCAGTGACTGATGCTGATCTCGTGTTAATTGCAACGCCGGTAGCGCAAACACAAGCAGTGTTAGCGTCGATTGCGCCTTATCTTCAACCACACACAGTTATCACTGATGCAGGTAGTACGAAATCTGATGTGGCAGCGGCAGCACGATTGGCATTAGGTGAAAAAATTGCGCAGTTTGTGCCAGGGCATCCGATTGCAGGTCGTGAACAAAATGGTCCTGAAGCTGCATTAGCGGATTTATATGTGGGTAAAAAAGTTGTGCTGACAGCATTGCCTGAAAATGCATCGACTTCAGTCGCAAGTGTAAGTGCAGCTTGGAAGCATTGTGGCGCATTGATACATGAATTAAGTGCAGAAGAACATGACGCAGTGTTTGCAGCAGTTAGTCATTTGCCACATTTTCTAGCTTATGCCTTAGTGGATGATATTGCTGCAAATAGTAAAGCCGATTTATTGTTTCAATATGCAGCGAGTGGTTTTCGTGATTTCACACGCATTGCAGGCTCATCGCCTGAAATGTGGCGCGACATCGTATTAGCTAATCAATCAGCTTTATTGGTAGAGCTTGATACTTACATTAATCAACTGAATAAAATGCGCAGCTTATTGCAAGCAGCTGATGGCAATGGTTTGCAAAAAATTTTTTCGCAAGCACAAACAGCTAGGCAGTCATGGATTACTGCAATCGAAATGGCAGAGCAAAAGCGCACCTATGAGCAAGGTGGAGATTAATGAAACATTATCCTCATCACATTGATTTAAAACCTGCGAGCTCAGCACATGGCACAGTCAGATTGCCAGGTTCTAAAAGTATTTCTAATCGCATTCTTTTATTAGCTGCTCTCGCAAAAGGTACTACTGAAGTTAAAGAATTGCTCGCATCCGATGACACGCATGTGATGTTGATGGCGCTGCAAAAGCTAGGTGTGAAATGGCATCAACATGATGTGAGCCATGATTATGCAATTGAAGGTGCTGCAGGAAATTTCCCTGTGCATGCTGCTGATTTATTTATGGGTAATGCAGGTACAGCGATTCGTCCTTTAACTGCGGCGCTAGCTGCTATTGGTGGTGATTACACCATACATGGTGTGGCGCGTATGCATGAAAGACCTATCGGTGATTTAGTGGATGCATTAAACGCTGTTGGTGCGCGCATTGATTACACCGGCAATGCTGGTTTTCCACCTTTGCACATACATCGTGGCCATTTGCGTCCGCGTCACATGCAAGTACGTGGCAATGTATCGAGTCAGTTTTTAACTGCCTTACTCATGGCATCGCCTTTAATTGCGCGTGAACAGCAACTCGATATTGAAGTCATCGGTGATTTAATTTCTAAGCCCTACATAGAAATTACTCTTAATCTCATGCGGCGCTTTGGTGTGGAAGTTGAACGTGATGGATGGTCAGTGTTTAAGATTGCAGCGGGACAGCAGTATCAAAGTCCAGGCACCATACATGTAGAAGGTGATGCTTCTTCTGCTTCTTATTTTTTAGCAGCAGGTGCCATTGCTGGTGGACCAGTGCGCGTCGAAGGTGTGGGTAAAACGAGCATACAAGGTGATGTGCGTTTTGTGGAAGCGCTAGAGCAAATGGGTGCGCAGATTACGATGGGTGAAAACTGGATAGAAGTCAGTGCAAAAGGTCCTTTGAAAGCGATTGATGCAGATTTTAATCACATCCCTGATGCTGCCATGACGATAGCAGTTGCGGCTTTATATGCAGATGGTACGAGCATGCTACGTAACATTGCGAGCTGGCGTGTAAAAGAAACCGATCGTCTATCAGCGATGGCAACAGAGTTAAGAAAATTGGGTGCATTAGTCGAAGAAGGGCAAGACTATTTGCGTGTGACACCTCCTATTGTTTTACAGCCCGCCACAATCGATACTTACGATGATCATCGCATGGCTATGTGTTTTTCTCTCGCGTCACTTAACGGTGTATTACGCGATGGGGCGCAAGTACGGATCAACGATCCACAATGTGTCGCCAAAACCTTCCCCGATTATTTCTCAGCCTTTGCCGGCATACTCCACCGCGATTGAGAACACGATGATTCCAGTCATTGCTATCGATGGTCCAACCGCTTCGGGTAAAGGTACCGTTGCAGGTCGTGTGGCAGAAGCACTAGGATTTGCCTATCTCGATTCTGGTGCTTTATATCGTCTAACAGCGTTAGCTGCCATACAAAAAGGCGTAGAGCTGAATGATGCCTTAACCGTTTCCCATTTAGCGTCGTCGTTGGATGTGCGCTTTAGTGCTGAACAGATTTTTCTGGATGGTGAAGATGTTTCAGATGCGATTCGCGCCGAAGAAATCGGTGTGGCTGCTTCCAAAATTGCAACTATGCCAACTTTAAGAGCGGCTTTAGTCGACTTACAGCATGGTTTTCTCAAAGCGCCAGGCTTGGTAGCGGATGGACGCGATATGGGTACGGTGATTTTCCCGCAAGCGCAGCTCAAAATTTTTCTTACGGCGAGTGTCGAAGCACGCGCTGAAAGACGATATAAGCAATTGATTGGCAAAGGCTTTTCTGCTAATATGACCGCCCTTTTGCAGGATTTGCGGGAACGTGACGAACGCGATACACAACGCGCCGTTGCACCCTTAAAACCAGCTGAAGGTGCGAAAGTCTTAGACACTTCTGCATTAACAGTGGCTGAGGCTGTAGCGCAAGTACTCGCTTGGTATAACGAAGCAAGTACAACAAAGTAGTAAGTAGCTTAAAGGTGCTCAAAGGCGCGCAATGCGCTAATGGGTGTTGAATAACCCTAACCCAGCTTCCGGCAATTCCGCCGTCAGTTGGCTAACCAGTCTAATACTATGTCTATTGCCGTTAACTCCCCAGCAGCATCCGGTTCTGAAAGCTTTGCAGCTCTGTTCGCCGAATCACTATCGCGACAGGATATGCGTTCAGGTGAAGTGATTTCAGCCGAAGTGGTTCGTCTTGACCACAATTTTGTTATCGTAAATGCAGGTCTGAAATCAGAAGCATTTATACCAATCGAAGAATTCAAGAACGACAATGGTGAACTCGAAGTCAACGTTGGAGATTTCATCTCCGTTGCTATCGAATCACTAGAAAATGGATTTGGCGACACCATCTTGTCGCGTGATAAAGCAAAGCGTTTAGCTTCTTGGTTATCACTCGAGAAAGCCATGGAATCTGGCGAACTCGTCACCGGTACCGTAAACGGTAAAGTTAAAGGTGGTTTAACCGTTCTCACCAACGGCATTCGCGCTTTCTTACCTGGTTCATTAGTTGATACCCGTCCAGTTAAAGACACCACGCCTTATGAAGGCAAAACCATGGAGTTCCGTGTTATCAAGCTTGATCGTAAGCGTAACAACGTGGTCTTATCACGTCGCGCAGTGATCGAAGCATCTATGGGTGAAGAGCGTTCCAAACTCATGGAAACACTGAAAGAAGGTACTGTCGTAACGGGTGTTGTGAAGAACATCACCGACTACGGCGCATTCGTAGATTTGGGTGGTATCGATGGTCTGTTGCACATCACCGATTTAGCATGGCGTCGTGTGCGTCATCCTTCAGAAGTATTAACAGTCGGTCAAGAGATCACTGCTAAGGTTCTGAAATATGATCAAGAGAAAAACCGTGTATCACTCGGTGTAAAACAACTCGGTGATGATCCATGGACTGGTCTGTCACGTCGTTATCCACAAAACACACGTCTGTTCGGTAAAGTTACTAACCTCACCGACTACGGTGCGTTCGTTGAAGTTGAACAAGGTATCGAAGGTTTGGTTCACGTATCTGAAATGGATTGGACCAACAAAAACGTCGCACCAAACAAAGTTGTACAGTTAGGTGATGAAGTTGAAGTCATGGTATTGGAAATCGACGAAGAGCGTCGTCGTATCAGCCTTGGTATGAAACAGTGCAAAGCAAATCCATGGGATGACTTTGCTATCACCCACAAGAAGGGCGATAAAGTTTCAGGCGCGATTAAATCCATCACCGACTTTGGTGTATTCATCGGCTTAGCAGGCAATATCGATGGCTTAGTGCATTTATCTGATCTGTCATGGACAGAAACAGGTGAAGAAGCTGTTCGTCGCTTCAAAAAAGGTGACGAACTTGAAGCTGTTGTATTGGCGATTGATGTAGAACGTGAACGTGTATCGTTGGGTGTGAAGCAGTTAGAAGGCGATCCATTCAATAACTATTGCGCAATGAATGACAAAGGCGCATTGGTAACTGGTACCGTTAAGTCAGTCGAGCCTAAAGGCGCTGTGATTCAACTGAGTGAAGAAGTCGAAGGTTATTTACGTGCTTCTGAAATTTCACGTGATCGCGTTGAAGATGCTGGCACCCAGTTAAAAGAGGGTGATACGGTTGAAGCTGTTGTTCTGAATGTGGATCGTAAAGCGCGCAGCATTCAGCTGTCGATTAAAGCGAAAGACAGCGCAGAAACACAGGAAGCCATGCAAAAAATGACCACTGATTCTGCAGCTGCTTCCACTGGCACCACCAGTCTGGGTGCACTGTTGAAAGCGAAACTCGATAACAAGAGCTGAGCTGGATCAGGATTATGACTAAGTCGGAGCTAATTGCCCGCCTTGCTGAGCGTTATCCGCAGCTAGTTGCAAAGGATGCGGATTTTGCGGTCAAAACCCTGCTTGATGCGATGACGGATGCATTGTCATCTGGTCAGCGCATCGAGATTCGGGGTTTTGGGAGTTTTGCTTTAAACAGCAGGCCTCCGCGCATAGGTCGCAATCCAAAATCTGGTGAGTCAGTGATGGTGCCTGAAAAACGGGTGCCACATTTCAAACCAGGCAAGGAATTGCGTGAACGCGTTGATGCAATGGTCGGTCAACCTATCTTGGATGATTAGATCTTAAACACTATCGAAACGGCATCTCAGGATGCCGTTTTTTTTACTGCAACTCAGATTACTGTTTTGTTTCGCGTACAATTCTTATCAACACGAATTACATCATGTCATTCAACTGAATATCACTACGATGAACATCATTTTCAGAATATTAGCGGTGCTCTTGTTTATCCTATTTTTTAGTTTCGCACTAAAAAATACCGATGAAGTCGTGCTGCATTTGTTTTTGAATAATCAAGCAAAATCACCGCTGATTTTATTGCTATTGATTTTCTTTATTGCCGGTGCCGTGTTGGGTGTACTTGCTATGACCGGAATTTTGCTGCGGACTAGACGTGAATTAGTCAGCAAGAAAAAAATGTTAGAGAAATTACAAAGCGATGCAGACACAGCAGCTAAGGCAAAAATCACACCGCCTAAGCCCGATACCTTAATTGAACAGATAGGTATGTAATCTGTTGAGTAGCATCATCGTTGTGAAATACTCATTAGGACGATCCTTAATTTTTTGTAGAGACAGGCTTCCACATGGAATTTGAAACCTGGTGGTTACTCAGTGTTCCTTTCTTCTTCGCGCTAGGTTGGATTGCAGCGCGGGTTGATATTCGTCATTTGATTTCTGAATCACGACATCTACCACGTAGTTATTACAAAGGTCTGAATGCCTTATTAAATGAAGAGCCTGATAAGGCGATAGATTTATTTATAGAAATCGCACAGCTCGATCCTGAAACTGCTGAATTACATTTCGCATTAGGTAAATTATTTAGACAGCGCGGTGACATAGAACGTGCAGTGCGTGTGCATCAAGAATTATTAGCGCGTGCAGATCTATTGCCTGAAATTGCTAGTCAAGCTAAATATGAATTAGGTCAAGACTTTCTCAAAGCAGGTTTGCTAGACAGAGCAGAAGAAACCTTTAATCAACTCGCAGTTACACCGTATGGCACTGCGGCACGTCGTGCACTGTTAGAAATTTATCAGCGTGAAAAAGAATGGAAGCGTGCCATAGCTGCAGCACAAGCATTACAAGAATCAGGCGCTGGAAATTTTCAAAAAGAGATTGCACAATTTCACTGTGAGATTGCAGAAGATGAAATAGTACATGCACGTCCCGATGCTGCTTTAGTTACATTGGAGCAAGCACTCTCATTTGATAGAAATAATGTACGTGCCATGATCTTAAATGGCGATGCCTTATTAGCTAAGGGTGATACAGAAGCTGCACTAAAAGTATGGGAGCGTGTAGAAAAACAAAGCGTAGCTCATGTTGCCTTAGTCGCACTGCGTTTGATGGATGGTTATCGATCAGTTGGTCGTACTCAAGAAGGTATTAATTTATTGAAGGCCTATCATGCCGAAGTGCCTTCGGTTGATTTACTTGAAGTGATATTCAAAGCTGTGTTGGAAATCGAAGGTCCAGAGGTTGCCAATCAATTTGTCAGCGATGAGTTACGTCGCACACCGACCTTACTAGGTTTGGATAAATTACTTGAAGCACGCTTAATGGTAGTTGCACCAGATAGACGCTCTGAATTATCTGTAGTTAAAAATCTCGTCTCAGGCTATGCACAAAAATTAGCGCGCTATCAATGTAGTCATTGCGGATTTAAAGCTAAACAATTCTATTGGCAATGTCCAGGTTGTAGTCATTGGGAAAGTTACGCGCCACGTCGTACAGAAGAACTCTCGGTGATGAATCAAGTTTAATTCTATCCATACAATGCAATCTTTCATTGTATAAAAAATTCTTTTATTTGAAATGATTACTATGATCAATAGCTTCATAGTAATTTATTCATCATTAAATGATACTTCTCTGCTTTATGCAGATTAATCATTTCATATCTCAGTCACACAGCTTCCATCTTGTCGTTTAATGCTTCATCGCGCATGGTCAGTGAGTCAGTCAGCTTGCGTCGATAACTTTCATTTAACCAAGATAGGAGTAATCCATGTTTAAAAAAATTGCACTCTTCTTCATCGGTGTTGCATTAATGGCGAGTCAAGCCTTTGCCGTTGTTGAAGTCAATACAGCTGATCAAGCTGCACTAGACAGCATTACAGGTGTAGGACCAGCGACTTCTAAAGCCATACTTGATGAACGTAAAAAAACAGGCAATTTCAAAGACTGGGCAGATCTTGAAGAGAGAGTAAAAGGTGTGGGCGCTAAGAACGCTGTGAAATTATCTGCAGCAGGTTTAGTTGTGAATGGCCAAACACATCCCGGTGCGAGTGCTGCTAAACCTAAAAAAGTACAGTCACCTAATGAGATGACTAAACCAGAGCCAGCTAAGAGTGAGACTAAAGAAAAATAAGTCGCATAGCATAGCCACAAGGCTTTAGCATCTCACCCGCAGCAAAAGCCCTGCTGTGGGTGAGCATGGCAGGGATTTATTCTATTCTTGATAAGGCACGTCATTCCCTAGCAATCGTCTGAAAATTCGATCTCTCACCTTCGTCTCTCGCTGCGATTAGAATAGTGGTTTTTAGCACGAGAGCGATGCCATTCATGCACTATCAATCCATAGAAGATTTAGTCGGTAACACGCCTTTGGTTAAGTTAAAGCGCTTACCTGGCGCGGACGCAGCGGCGCGCAACAATATTATTCTGGGAAAAATGGAAGGAAATAATCCTGCCGGCTCAGTTAAAGATAGGCCAGCTCTTTCCATGATAAAAGGCGCTGAAGAGCGTGGAGAAATCAAACCTGGCGATACACTGATTGAGGCAACCAGCGGCAACACTGGGATTGCCCTCGCAATGGCAGCAGCCATGCGCGGTTACAAAATGATTTTGCTGATGCCTGAAAATCTCAGCCTAGAACGTCGTCAAAGTATGGCAGCCTATGGTGCTGAAATCGTTTTAACTCCCAAGACTGGCGGCATGGAATATGCGCGTGATCTGGCTGATCAAATGCAAAAAGAACGTAAGGGAATAATTCTCGATCAGTTTGCCAATCCCGATAATCCGCGTGCGCATTACGACGGTACAGGCCCTGAAATTTGGCGAGACACAGAAGGTCGTGTCACGCATTTTGTCAGTGCTATGGGCACTACGGGCACCATCATGGGTGTATCGAAATATCTCAAAGAAAAAAATCCCAACATTCAAATAATTGGTGCGCAACCTGAAGAAGGTTCGCAAATTCCCGGCATACGTAAATGGCCTGAAGCTTATCTACCGCGTATCTTTGATAAGTCGCGTGTCGATGTGGTTGAAAATGTCAGTCAAGCTGTAGCAGAACAGATGGCGAGACGCATGGCAGTAGAAGAAGGCATCTTCTGTGGGATTTCAGCAGCTGGTGCCTGTGAAGTTGCATTGAGAATTTCACAAACAACCGAGAATGCCACTATCGTATTTATCGTCTGTGATCGTGGCGATCGTTATCTATCAACAGGTGTATTTCCAGCTTAAGCACGCGCTGAATTACTTCTGCAGTAAATCAAAAAAAACTGGCTCATCAAGAGCCAGTTATCACGATTGCATTGATACAGAAAGATCATGTATCAGAATCAATGCTGCCTACAATCAAGAACTCTTGCTTAAGAGCCTCTAACAAAATGTCGTTAACCACATTTGCAGCACCTACAGTAATGACTACTGATGATTTTGCTCGTGCTTACAAAATCAATAGCTGCATGACGCATTTTTTTAGAGACTTTAGGCAGAAATTCCTATTTGCTTAGGCTTGAACTGTTTATCACTGATACGGAATTTTTCGCGACGATCACCCATCAGTACTCGAAGGTCGCGAATACTGAGTTCACTTACCTCATGCATACGTATCAATAATGAAGCCCCTACAGGTAATCGTCTATGGCGAATTTTGCTGATCACAGGTGGTGCTACCTCAAGAGCACGCGATAGGGCAGCATCATTCTTTAAATGTAATTTCTCTATCAAGGAATCTAGCAAATTATTTGGATCATATGCAACTTGATCTGCTAGTCGGCTGCTGTCTTCAATGTCAAACGGAGTAGTCATGTTGAGATATTTTCCATAAGGCTGAGTGGTTAAGATGGGACTAGTTGTTGATGGAACATGTGCTTGATTGATACTTTCTGGGTAAGCAACAGCAAATGTGAAAAGTTAATTATTGTTTTTAAAATACTAACAATATTCTATTGGGACTCAGTAACAAAGTAAATTTTTTTCAATCAAAATTTATGAAAATTTTTGCCATTGAGATAGATGCTGCACCAGTCTGGTGTTTAATTGAATTTCTTTCTATTTTTTGATCAAACGCATTGATACAAAATGATTTATAGAAAATTCATATAAAAAAATTTATTGAAAATTGTAATGTGCGATCTCACACAATACTAAGAATGGCTGAATTAAATTAACTATAGATATGATACAAACATATCGTAATAGACTGGATCTACTTTGGTGAGTGATTGAAGATAATTTATACAAGTAGTCGTTGATCGAATAAATTGAACAGTCTTTAGCTTAAAAATAAAGCGACCAGCTACGAGTATGTATTAATAGCCCATTTATCGAATGAGAAAGTAAAGCAGTTTGCTGATATTGTTGCAGCAAAAGAGGAGAGGTAAATCAGAGTCTTTAATAAGCTAAATAATTTTTTTTATTATCTATAGTGATAATAAAATTTAACTTCACTCTGCATAAAATAAAAAATAAGAAAGTATAAATTTATAAAAAATAATTTTTTTTATATTCTTAAAATTTAATAAATTTCAATATTTCTTCTATTCATATATTTTCTTTTGTAATTCCTCCCAACCTTTCCATCCTAACTTATTCATCGTTGCAATATTATTTTCGACAATCTCTTCCCATTCAGGTTTCGCTGAAATAGCGTGATCGAGGCTATCTTCCCTTAACAAATGCAGCATGGGATAAGGAGAGCGATTGGTGCAATGACTAATATCTTCTTTGTTGGCATCAGCAAACTGATAATCAGGATGAAAGCTGGCAATTTGTAAAACGCCATCTAGCTTTAAATCATGCAGTAGATCATCTGCTTGATAAAGAAAGTCGTTGTAATCTAAAAAATCCTGCAAAACAAAAGGATGTATCAGTAAGCTAGTGTCTATCGTCGACGCAGGAATTTCAGTTAATCTAATCAGCGCAAGTTTAAGCTCATCCAATAAAACATTTTCATCGGAAGCAGTACTGACTTGGTACTCAATTTGATTTTTTACATAAACAGATTTAGCGAAAGGACATAAATTCAGTCCTATTACTGCATGTTGTAGCCATGCTTGTGTTTCTTGAATAATGCGTGTTGTGTCAACAGAGGGCATATAACTATCAGAACATTATTTTGTTCGTTGAGTTTTTACTGCGCTGCCCAATTCTATAACGGACATCGCATAGAAAAAACTACGATTGTATTTTGTGATGGCAAAAAAATTCTCACTACCTAACCAATAAAGAGTAGGTCTTTCTCCATCTTGAAGATCGACTAATCCATATAAAAATTTATCTTGCGCATCGCTAGCAATCACGCCCGCTTGACGAAACGTATCGACTGAATATTCTGCTTCCAAACTCTTTCCAAGCATAGGCTGCCAGCGTGTTTCATCCGATGTAATTTCTGTGATCGGAGAAACGAGTGGTGCATTTTTATTCCAACCGTGCTGAGATAAAAAACTCGCCACACTACCAATCGCATCCGGTGGTGAATTTCTTAAATCTATTTTTCCATCGCCATCATAATCAACGGCAAAGCGTCGTATGCTGCCCGGCATGAATTGTGGCCAGCCTACAGCACCAGCGTAGGATCCAAGCAAAGAAAAAGGATCGATATTATTTTCACGTGCATAGAGTAAAGTCTGCTCTAACTCGCTTTTGAAATACGCCATACGCGCATCGCGATTCATAGTTTTAGGATAAGCAAAAGCTAAAGTAGTCAACGCATCCATCACACGAATTTTTCCTGCCATACGACCATAGAGTGTTTCTACACCGATGATGCCTACAATAATTTCTGCAGGTATGCCGTATTCGGATTCAGCACGGGCAAGTTGTGATTCATATTTATCCCAAAATGCAATGCCTGCTTTAATACGCACCGGCTCAATAAATCGTTGGCGATAAACTGTCCAGTTTTTTAATTTAGTCGGTGGAGGCGGATTAATCAGCTGTACAACATTTTCTAAAAAATGCGCGCGATTGAGCTGCTTGCGTAATTCAGTCGCATCAAACCCATGTTTATCACGCATCTCATCGATGAATGCAGCGGCAGCACTCCAATCAGAAAAACGTGTGTATTCCTCCTCATGTGCAGCTTTTTTATGGACGGTTTTTTTAGATGCAGCAGAACGTTTTATTTTTTGAGGCTTATTCTTAGCGAGCGCATCTTGCGACCAACCACTCAATGACAAAATACAGAGCATTGCTACAAATAGCAGACAGCGAGAGAAAAAATTTTTCGACATAGGTTTTAAAAATAATGATAGCTAGTTTGGTGCGTGAGTATAGAGCATCGCCTCACTGATACATCGACATATCAGCATTAAATTAAAGGTGAAAATTTGATTATCGGAATGACAAATATTTTCATTTTCCCGTAGTTTTGCACCGCACATTCAACGTAAGGGAAAGCATAGACAGCTAGTGCATAATGGCTATCAACATGACCACTGCACTATATTCCCATCCTGATTGTAAGCTCCATGAAATGGGGTCTTGGCATCCAGAAGCACCAGAACGACTTTCTGCCATTGAAGATCAACTAATTGCCAGCCAAACAGCGCCTTTTCTAGAATATCGATCAGCGCCGTTGGCAGATATAGACCATATCTTAAGAGTGCATCGTCCTGAAGTGATAGAACGTATACGATCACATACGCCAGTAGAGCATGGCGGCACACTCGATCATGCATTGACGTATTTTGAACTCGACCCCGATACCGCGATCAATCCCTATAGCTGGCATGCAGCATTACGTGCAGCAGGAGCCGCTGTCGCAGCGACACAAGCTGTCATCGATGGTGAAATCGAGAATGCATTTTGTGCTATTCGTCCTCCAGGTCATCATGCAACCTCGACTCACTCTATGGGATTTTGTTTATTTAATAATGTAGCAATCGCAGCGCGTTATGCGCTTGATATTTGTGGATTAAAGCGCATCGCTATCGTTGATTTTGATGTCCATCATGGAAACGGAACTGAAGATATATTTCACAACGATACACGTGCATTGATGGTGAGTTTTTTTCAGCACCCACTCTATCCCTATAGCGGCGCAGATCCACTAGGGATGAAGCCTATCAATATGGTGAATATTCCTTTACGAGCTTATGCGCGCGGTGATGCCACGCGCGAAGTGCTGCAACAGCACTGGCTACCCGCACTGCATGCGCATCAACCAGAAATGATTTTTATCTCTGCAGGCTTTGATGCACATCGCGAAGATGATTTAGCCCAGATGGGGTTAGTGGAATCTGACTACGCTTGGATCACCAAGCAAATCATGCAAATCGCAGATTGTTATAGCCACGGCAGAATCGTCAGTTGTCTTGAAGGGGGTTATAAACTCTCAGCATTGGCACGTAGTGCAGTAGCGCATATTCGTAGCTTAGCAAGTCTGGCATAAGTCATGCTCACTACGAGTAAAATACTGGTTTTCAGAGAGTAAAGACGCACATGTCCATACAATGGTTCCCCGGTCACATGAATGCTGCTCGCCGCAAGGCGGCAGAGTCCATGGAAAAAGTCGATCTGGTGATTGAAGTGATGGACGCACGTCTACCGCAAGCAAGCTCCAATCCCATGATAGAAGAGCTGCGCAATGCACGTCAGCGCCCTTGTCTAAAAATCTTGAATAAAAGTGATCTCGCTGATCCCGTTGCAACTAAAGCATGGTTAACGTATTTCGCCAGTCAACCGCGTGTACATGCCGTAGCACTCTCCTGTAAATCACAATCCGATGTCGCTAAAGTGCCGGGGCTATGCATGAAACTAGCTCAGCATCGTGGTACAGCATTGAAGCCATTACGCATGATGATCATGGGCATACCGAATGTCGGTAAATCGACGCTCATGAATGCCTTGCTAAAAAAACGCGTTGCAAAAGTTGGTGATGAACCTGCTATCACAAAAACACAACAGCGTCTGTATCTTGGCAATAACATGGTATTGATCGATACACCGGGCATGTTGTGGCCTAAGATTGCGCATCCTACAGATGGCTTAATGCTCGCAGCCAGTCATGCTATCGGTGTGAATGCCGTCATAGAAGAAGAAGTCGCTGTATTTTTAGCTGGATTATTATTAGAGCGTTATCCAACATTGCTCGCAGCACGCTATGGTGTAAAGCCAGATTCAGATGCAGTGGGTGTGATTGAAGCCATTGCAGCAAAACGTAGTTATCGCTTAAAAGGTGGGGAGCCTGATTTTGAAAAATCAGCGCATACCTTGCTGTTAGATTATCGCAGTGGCGCATTAGGACGTATTAGTCTAGAAACACCCGCAAGTAGAATAGAGCTATTAAAAAATTATGTGCCACCAGTTTTATTAGGTGAACAACCTGCAGAACAAGAGTCAGAATAAAACTGCATTCGTCTGGGAGAACAACATGAATCAAACTCACTCCGCAACTGAACTGCCTTATGTATTGCGTCAGCAAACAGGCGGCGTTGTCACACTCACACTCAATCGTCCAAATAAATTTAATCCTCTGTCAGAAGAAATGATGACAGCATTGCAGGCTGAGTTAAATCAAATCACAACTGATCCACAAGTACGCGTAGTGGTACTAGCTGCTGAGGGTAAAGCATTTTGTGCTGGTCACGACTTAAAGCAAATGCGTGCAGAACCTTCCAACGCCTACTATAAAAAATTATTTAATCAATGCAGCAAAATGATGCATACCATACAAACCATGCCGCAACCAGTTATCGCGCGTGTGCAAGGTTTAGCTACTGCAGCAGGTTGTCAGTTAGTCGCTATGTGTGATTTAGCAGTTGCTGCCACAGAAGCGAGCTTTGCAGTTTCAGGTGTGAGTTACGGTTTATTTTGCGCCACACCTTCAGTGGCACTCTCACGCAACATCTCACGTAAACAAGCCATGGAAATGCTCTTAACTGGCGACTTTATAGATGCTGCCACTGCCTTAGACCGTGGACTAGTCAATCGTGTCGTGCCACTGGAATTTCTGGATGAAGAAATTGAATCGATCGCTAATAGCATCTTAGCTAAACCGGCAGTCGCCATCTCCATGGGTAAGCAACTGTTTTATCGACAGCTAGAAATGGGCATCGATGCAGCCTATCAGTTAGCAGGCCAAACCATGGCATGCAACATGATGGATGAAGCTGCCTTAGAAGGCGTGCAAGCCTTTATAGAAAAACGTGATCCTGCTTGGAAGAAGTGAATAAAAAAAATCTAATTTATTGCATACGATACCGTTATGCATAAAGTGATTATTAGTTTTTACGTGCGTAATATTTCTTAGATCATAAAATTCAATTTAAACTTTCCATGCGGCGCAATACATTGCGCCCTACAAAATCCATTAGATCGAGGTAGGGCGCAATGTATTGCGCCGTATGGATAATCAGTTTAAGTGGTTGACGTAATTATTTAAATCTAAAAAATTATGAAGATGTAATTTTGTAGCCTAATCGACCATCCAGCATTAAATACAAAGCACCATCTACCAATAATCTCTCCAATTAATCTGTTGTTTATTTCCCTCAATCAAAAACAACATTCCGTTTTTTCTACATTTAAAAAACGACAAATCAATCAACCTCAATTCGGCATATTAATTAAAAAAATAAGCCTTCTTCACTCTTAAGTTTTAAAAAATTAAAATTAAAAATAACTTAAATTAAATTTGTCAAGATCGTTTAGCCACAATTAACGTACTTGCGATGCACTATGTAATGCGTGATTTAAAAACCACAAAAAATCTAAAACATACCGCCCCTCTTTGAGTTTGATATTCATCAAACAAAGCCTCTAGTATTTGAAGGATTGTTTGCGTCTCGGCGAGCTATCTTCAGCATCAAAAATACTTGCTGTCACGTTGTAAAACTAGATTCTTTAATTAGTAAATGAATCCATCAAACATCTTATAGAGGATAGAAATGACTAAAAAAAATCAAACCGGCAATCTTACAAATGAAAATTTCACTGGCGAATCTGGTTCAACTTGGATCAATGAAATTTATGGCGATTTAAAAAATTTAAAGGGTAATGCAGTAGGAGGAAATGACACCATCACAGGCGGTAATGATGGTGCGAAGAATCATTTATATGGTGATGCTCATAGCTTGAAAGAAAACGCTAAAGGTGGGGTAGATACAATTACTGGTGGCTCTAATGGTGCGACGAATTATATCTACGGTGATGCTTATAGTATGGAAGGTAATGCTAAAGGTGGAGTAGATACAATCACCGGTGGCGCTAACGGTGCGACGAATTATATCTACGGTGATGCTTATAGGATGAAGGGTAATGTGCAAGGCGGTAACGACATCTTAGTGGGCGGATTAAATGCTAAGAATTTCATTTATGGTGATGCATTTGCTATGAGTAATGGTGCTAAGGCAGGGGATGATGATAT
This sequence comes from Oxalobacteraceae bacterium, assembly GCA_027486615.1. GTDB lineage: Bacteria > Pseudomonadota > Gammaproteobacteria > Burkholderiales > Burkholderiaceae_D > Pernthalerella. The sequence continues at coordinate 24,632 of JAIXOW010000449.1, forward strand.
TAGCTTAGCGAATGCATCTTCTCTTTCATTGGATGAACTAATTATTTCAATTATGAGTGGTTCGAGTGGTTCTGCTGAAGATTATTCACCGCCACCTATCAATGTCAAAATTCAAAGCAATAGCTTAATTGGCGATGCTGATAATATTGCAAATAGTAGTAGCGGATCTGATTCAATTAATGTTGGAAATAATTCAGTTATTGATATTAAAACGCAGAATTTACAGTCTGTTGATGGATCAATAATTACTGCTTCATCTAACGTTGATTTGGATATCTCAAAAAATTCCTTGATTGGTGATGCTAAGAGTTTAAAAAATAGCTCTAGTGGTAATGATACTGTTGCAGTTGGTAGCGATATAGAAAATAAATTAGATGAAATTACAGTCATCTCAAAATCAAATTCAAATTCAAATTTAATTCCAAATTCAAAAGCAAGTGCTAGTTCAACAGTAAGTATCAATCTCTCATCGAATAGGCTAGTAGGTGATGCTGAAAAAATTGCTAGTAGTAGTGCTGGTCATGATAGTTTGAGTGTTGGCGATAACTTAAAGAGTACTGTTGCAGGTGTGGTTAATTCTTCAAATAACGGTAATGCAGTGGATTCTGATATTTTATTGAACTTTAAATATTTAGATAATATTTTATTTGGTGATGCAGATAAAATAAAAAATAGTACTGCAGGTGATGATGCGATTAGCGTGGGAAACAATATTCAAAACACTATAGGAAAATATGATATTAGAGTGACAGGAAATGATAGTTTAATTAACCCCTCTTTGCCTATCATTTCATCTAATGTATTAGCTGATTTTACTTTTTCTGGCAATGAATTAATTGGAGATGCAGCTACTATAGAAAGAAGTGCTGCAGGCAAAGATGCCCTAGGTATTGGTAATAATTTTCAAAGTACTCTAGATTCTATTGAAAGTACGTCATCAAGTAATTTGTCATTTAATGCTAGTGAAAAAATATCTTATAAGGCAAGCAATAATCGCTTAATTGGTGACGCAAAAAATATGATTCATAGTAGTAGTGGTGCAGATACGATTGGAGTGGGTAATAATTTAAAAAACTCAATTGGTGATATCAGTGTGTCTTCAGCAGGATTAGGGAAGGATAAAATTTCAGTTGCAGCGAGTTATTTTATATCTGAAAATTCTTTAATAGGAGATTCTCTAAGTATAAAAAATAGTAGTGCTGGTGACGATATTTTAGAAGTTGGAAACAATTTTTCGAATGTTTTTCAAAAAATATCTAATATTGTAAATAATGGAAAAGCATCAGGTTTTTCCTTAGATTCAAATTTCACTGTTTCAAAAAATAGTTTGATAGGTGATGCAGAAAATATGAGGAATAGTAGTAGTGGTGACGATGTTATCTCAGTTGGTAATGCTTTTAGTATTGTAATTGGATCTATTAATAATAACTCGAATTTTTTAAATTCATTTGCTGACACTACTATCCCATTAAATTATTCCGTATCAGAAAATCGATTAACTGGTGATGCAATTGCTATGCAAGATAGTAGCGGTGGAAATGATAGGTTTGCAGTTGGTAATGATTTGAATATCTTAGTTTCATCAATAAAAAATAACTCAGATATAAAAGGAACTATCGTATCTAATTTATTGATAGATTTTTCTCTCATTGATAATTTTTTATTGGGTGATGCAGAAAGTATGAAGAAAAGTTCTGGTGGTCATGACACTATTGAACTAGGAAATAATTTTAAAAATAATTTAACTTTAGTAGAAACTATTATCTATTCTGATACTCTTCATGACCTGACATTTTCAGCAAAGTTTTCAATTTTAAATAATTCTTTGTATGGAGATGCAAAGATTATGGATCATGCCTCAGGCGGTGATGATCAAATCATTGTTGGAAATTCCATCCGCAGTGAGATTGGGGATATAAAAAACTTTTCTAGTGATGAAAGTTCTGCAAGTTTTATTTTGAGTTCAAATTTTTCATTATTGAATAATATTTTGATTGGTGATGCTAAGGCTATGAATCATAGCCAAGGCGGCAATGACGTTCTTGTCCTTGGAAATAATTTTGTGAGTCGTGTTGGAACTATAACTTCAACGCCTGATAAAATTTTACTTGATATGTCAAATGTTTTAGTTTTTTATAATTTAAAAAACAATAATTTATATGGTGACGCTGAAACTATGAGTTATAGCAAAGGTGGTAATGACACGCTAAGTATAGGCGTAGGGATTGTGGGTGATTCGTATCTGACTCTGGATATAAAAGACAATACGCTATATGGTGATGCTAATACGATGCAGCGTAGTCAGGGTGGTGACGATAAGCTCACAGGCGCAGATGGAGAAGGTAGTGTCACTTATTTATATGGCGATGCGAAATTCACAGATGGAAAATCTGGTGCGGGGAATGACACATTAATTAGTGGTCATGGTAATGATCATATGTGGGGTGATTTTGGAGGCAATATAAATCAAAATGTACCTTATGTTAATTATTCTTCTGGCAAAGATATCTTCGTCTTTGGAGAAAACAATGGTAACGACATAATCTATGATTTCCAACGAGGCTTGGATAAGATAGATTTACGATTTCTGGTTGATATTGATAACATTAATGATTTAACTATTACCTCAAGTCTTACTCAGCCATCGGATAAGGTGATTAATTTAAGTGATGGTAATAGTATTACCTTAATCGGTGTAAATGAACTCTCGGCAAATGATTTTATGTTTGCTGCTGTCATATAAATTGTTTGGTTGTAGTCGTACGATTACATTACGTTAATCGTACGTACGAGACGGAAGTTATTTGATGGGCGTAAAAAAACCCGCTTTATAAAAAGCGGGTTTTTTCTTAAGCGGACTGCAATTACATCATGCCGTCCATACCACCCATACCGCCCATACCACCCATGCCGCCCATACCACCCATGCCGCCGCCTGGTTTGTCTTCACTTGATTCAGCCACCATGCAATCTGTGGTCAACATCAATGATGCGATAGAAGCTGCATTTTGCAGAGCTGAACGGGTTACTTTAGCTGGATCGAGTACGCCCATTTCAACCATGTCACCGTAGGTGCCATTTGCTGCGTTGTAGCCATAGTTGCCTTTACCTTCTAAGACTTTGTTCACAACTACGGATGCTTCTTCACCTGCGTTTGCAACGATCATGCGCAGTGGTTCTTCCATTGCACGCAATACGATCTTAATGCCAGCTTCTTGATCAGGATTGTCGCCTTTAACTTTGATGTTGGCACGTGCACGCAAGAGAGCAACGCCGCCGCCAGGAACAATACCTTCTTCAACTGCTGCGCGGGTTGCATGCAATGCATCTTCAACACGTGCTTTCTTTTCTTTCATTTCTACTTCGGTAGCAGCACCAACTTTAATTACTGCTACACCACCTGCGAGCTTAGCTACACGCTCTTGCAGTTTCTCACGGTCATAGTCAGAAGTTGCTTCTTCGATTTGAACGCGGATTTGTTTAACGCGTGCTTCGATGGTGACTGATTGACCAGCGCCATCAATGATGGTGGTGTTTTCTTTACCGATTTCGATACGCTTAGCTTGGCCTAAGTCAGTCAGCGCTACTTTTTCTAAAGTCATGCCAACTTCTTCAGCAACAACTTGGCCGCCGGTCAAGATAGCGATATCTTCTAACATCGCTTTACGACGATCACCAAAGCCAGGTGCTTTAACTGCACAAGTTTTTAGGATGCCGCGAATGTTGTTCACAACTAAAGTTGCGAGTGCTTCGCCTTCGATGTCTTCTGCGATGATTAACAGTGGACGACCTGCTTTTGCAACTTGCTCGAGTACCGGTAAAAGATCACGAATGTTCGAGATTTTTTTGTCGCACAAGAGAATGAAAGGATTGTCGAGTAACGCAACTTGTTTGTCAGCGTTGTTGATGAAGTAAGGTGACAGATAGCCACGATCAAACTGCATACCTTCAACGATATCGAGTTCATCATTTAAAGATTTGCCATCTTCAACGGTAATCACGCCTTCTTTGCCTACTTTTTCCATCGCTTCAGCGATACGCTCGCCAATTGAATGATCTGAGTTAGCTGAGATCGCGCCAACTTGTGCGATTTCTTTTGAAGTGGTGCAAGGCTTAGCAATTTTTTTCAGTTCTTCAACAGTTGCAGAAACTGCTTTGTCGATACCGCGCTTGAGATCCATAGGATTCATGCCTGCTGCAACGAACTTCATGCCTTCACGAACGATGGCTTGCGCTAAAACAGTAGCGGTAGTGGTACCGTCACCTGCGTTGTCAGAAGTTTTTGATGCAACTTCTTTCACCATTTGCGCGCCCATGTTCATGAGCTTGTCTTTGAGTTCGATTTCTTTTGCAACTGACACACCGTCTTTGGTAACAGTAGGAGCGCCGAATGAACGCTCGAGAACAACGTTACGACCTTTAGGGCCGAGTGTGACTTTGACTGCGTTGGCGAGGATGTTTACACCCTCAACCATTTTGGCGCGCGCTGCGTCGCCGAAAATAACTTCTTTAGCTGCCATGTTAAATACTCCTTGAGATTTTATCTGGTGTTGCTGATGTCTTGCGTAGTGTTTGGTCTGAGTTGACGTCGCAATGACTAATCATTGTGCTCATCACTGAACTAGTCACTAAGACAGTTGTCTCAGTGCTTAGTATTAGCGATTACTTTTGCACGATAGCCATGATGTCGTCTTCACGCATAACCAGTACTTCTTTTCCGTCTACTTTGACGGCTTGGCCTGAATATTTGCCAAACAAAACGGTATCGCCAACTTTGACATCCAATGGACGAACTTTACCGTCCTCGAGGATTTTGCCGTTGCCAACAGCAAGTACTTTGCCCTGGTCTGGCTTTTCAGCCGCCGCTTCAGGCAATACGATGCCAGAGGCAGTTTTAGTTTCTTGTTCGAGACGCTCGACGATCACGCGGTCGTGCAGAGGACGAAGGCTCATAAAAACTCCTTGAAAACAATAAGTTATGATTAATTGATAGGAAAGCACTGAGATTCACAGTGCCTTATTTATCGTGGGTAAACCCATAATGAGGAAGCGTTGTTAGCACTCTCCCTCAACGAGTGCTAAGTATAGGGACTGTGTCGCCCTTTTTCAAGCAAAGCCGGATAAATTTAATTGAGAAGTTCGCGTTGATTTATCGAATTGACAATAAAAGAGTCGACGTGAACTATAGATTTTCAATTCATGCTGAGTGTGCAATGGAAGAAAGAGCACTCTGTTCTAAGACACATTGCTTAAAAGTTAATGTTGAATTAACTTTTTTATGACGATGCAGCTAGTCTTAAACGCTGCCATACCAAATTAGCGGCACATAAATCTTCTAAAGCCGTGCCCACAGATTTAAAAACAGTGATCTCATCTGTATTCTGTCGTCCGGCGTGTTTGCCATGCACTAATTCAGCTAATTCTGCCAACACACTAGCCGAAGTGATGAGTCCCGCTTGTTGCGGTTGAACGATATCTCCAGCTTCATTGCAAGCGCCTGCATAGGTATCGACAAATAAAGCAGCAGCAGCCATGAGTGCATCATCTGCTTCACGCATATCAGGTCTAAAGCCTCCCACTAAATCAACATGCGTTCCCGCTTTAAGATTGCGTACTGCAATCAGTGGTTCTTTGCTCGTCGTGGCACAACTAATGATGTCAGCCTGCTGACAAGCTAGCGCTAAATCAGTGGTGATTTGTAGTTGATAGGATTGTGTTGCGGTGGAAGCGGCTATTTTTTCTAGCGTTTGTTGCGCCTTCTCGGGTGAGCGTGCCCAGATAGTGATGGTCTCAATCGGACGCACAGCGCAATGCGCGAGTGCCATATAAGGTGCAAGTTGTCCCGCACCGACGATGAGTAAATGTTTGCTATCTTGACGAGAGAGCAATGAAGAAGCTAATGCAGATGCAGCAGCAGTACGACGCAAAGTTAATTCTTCACCATCAAATAAAGCTAGTGGCACTCCGGTTTTACAATCCATGAGGATGAAAATTGCTTGTACAGTAGAGAGCCCACGTTCGCGATTTGCAGGAGCGACAGTCACCAGCTTTACCCCGAGATGCTGTTCTGGCTGCCAGACTGGCATTAACAATAAAACCGAAGCATCATCTGCTGATAATGGATGGACATGACGTGGTGGCACATGCATGGTCTCTTTAAAAGCTGCGCGCAATGCAGGTATTAGCAAGTCAAATGGTAGGGCGTGCTGTATTTGTTCACTGGTAAAGTAAGGAATCATCGTAGTCTTGATTTCAGGTTAGGTCGCGTTAGTGCAGCATGCTTGTAAGATTAGTATCTTAAGATAGCAAAAACACTCACTATTTATTGCAAAGTCATGTTGAATTATTACACCCACAGAAAGTCATCCGCTGTTTTATTGTTTGTGCTGAGTATCTGCAGTATGGCATGGACTAGTCCAGCTGCCAGTCGTGAGGTCGCACACCCCCCACCAGCTTTATTGAATGCGATCAAAGCAGTTGGTATACCGTCGAGTGCCGTATCAATTCATGTGCAAGCAGTGGAAAGTACTAAGCCCCTCTTGAGTATGAATGCACAGACCAGTGTGCAACCAGCTTCACTCATGAAATTAATCACAACTGCAGCGGCATTGGATTTGCTAGGCCCTGATTATCGATGGACTACGCGTGTGTATACCAATGGGACACAAAATGGTGATGTACTGCAGGGCGATTTAATTATTCGTGGTAGTGGTGATCCACGATTTTCTCAACAAGACTTATGGCAATTATTGCGACGCTTGCGTGCACTTGGCATTCGTCAGATCACGGGTGATGTGATTCTTGATCGTAGTTTGTTTGCTCCCTATAAAGATGATGCAGCACAGTTTGATCAAAAACCTGAGCGTGCTTATAACGCATTACCTGACGCACTACTCTTAGATACAAAATCAGTGCTAGTACAACTTGTTCCTGATGCAGCACGTCAGCGTGTGCGCGTCACACTAGAACCTTATCTGACAGATTTTTCATTGAGTGCACCGACTTTATCGGTAGGTGAGTGTGGTGATTGGCGTAGTCAATTAGGATTGCGTGTTGAACAGAAAAAAATCATCTTTGCCGGTAGCTATGCATTATCGTGTGGAGAAAGAACAATCGCAGTACATGCCTATCCATTAACGCATAATGAATATTTTGATTCTTCACTACGACAGTTGTGGCTTGAGATGGGTGGTAGCGTGCATGGTGTCACACGCGAAGGTGTGCTGCCTGCGCAAGCACAAGAGTTAACGCAATGGCAGTCTGCTGCATTAACAGATGCAATACGTGACATTAATAAATTTAGTAATAACGTGATGGCCAGACAGTTGTTATTAACTTTGGCTGCAGAGCGTGGTTATCAACCTGCGAGTAAAGAAGCAGGCGCAGCAGTCATCAGACAATGGTTAATTGCCAAAGGAATTAATGCAGCTGAATTAGTCATTGATAACGGTTCTGGATTATCACGTGCAGATAGACTTTCAGCAGCACTACTTGCACGTATTTTGCAAGTGGCATGGTTGAGTCCAACTATGCCTGAGTTCATAGCATCACTGCCCTTAGCTGGTGTGGATGGCACCATGCGTAAACGCGCTGAAGGTCTGACGGTGAAATCATTTGCCCACATAAAAACCGGCAGCCTGACTGAAGTGGCAGGTATTGCAGGTTATGTCACAGCACGCTCAGGTAAGCGCATGATAGTGGTGTGTATAGTCAATCATGCTGAAGCGGGTAAATTAAGAGAAGCTATGGATAACTTGCTGCAGTGGGTGTATGAAAACGGTTAAATAAAAATCAAAAATAATTAGCTCGCTTTTGATTTGAATAAAACGGTAGACATCGCAGCGAGTATCAACAGTATGGCTGTGTAATCTTGCCAGTGTGGTACTTCACCTAACATAGCCATACCTGCAAATACACCTAACACCGGAATAAACATCACAGACAGACTAGAAGCTACCGGTGGCAAGATACGTGCAAGCCTAAACCAAGCAACATGAGCAAAGCCAAATACGATCACTGCGTTGTAAGTAATCGCTGCCCATTCAATCGCTGTTGGTAATCGTAATGATGCATGATCCATAGTGAGTGCTATCAAACTCATCATGCAGCTAGTGAAAGCTAACATCCAGAATGTGAGTGAAATAGTCGGTATGTTGATGTTAGAGCGTTTCATCAATACCGTTCCACATCCCCAACTTGCTGCAGCCACTAATGCAAACACAGTGCCTATGGGTTGACCTGATACTTTAGAAAACTCACTTGATAAGAGTAAGAGTGCACCACTGAGTGCAAGCAAGATGCCGATTAATGCGCGACCAGTAATGCGTTCACGAAAAAATAAAAAACCAGCTAACACTGCCCAAACAGGCATGGTGTAACCCAAGGTGGCGGCGCGTCCTGAAGAGAGAAGTTTTACGCCTAAAATCATGAAGACATGCCAGATCAACATATTTGGTATAGCAAGCTTAATGATGGGGATGATCTGTTCTTTAGGCACACTGAGCGAGACTTTTTGATAGCGGGTTGCTAACCAAATTGCAGCTAAGCCACCGATCATGCTGAGTGCGCGAAAACTCAGTGCCGGAAAATATTGCACACCGATTTTCATGATAGGCCAGTTAATACCCCATGTCAGCGTCAACAGGGCGAGCAGGGCGAAGTCTTTACGTGAGAGTGAGTTCATCTGGTAACGATAGCATGTCAGGCTACAATGTGGATATTCCTGCTTATTCATCGAGGCTTGTGTGGATTTTATTAGCAAACTAAATGCGGCTACGCATCAACAACAATCATTACTGTGTGTTGGACTTGATCCCGACATCAATAAATTTCCGGCTGAATTAAAAGGCAAGTCGGATGCAATTTTTACTTTTTGCAAAAAGATGATTGATGCCACTGCCGATGTGGCTTGTGCTTATAAACCGCAGATCGCTTATTTTGCTGCGCTTGCTGCTGAAGATCAGTTGCAAGCAATTTGCGATTATGTACGCAAGACTTATCCACATCTTCCTATTGTGCTTGATGCAAAGCGCGGTGATATAGGAGCAACCGCTGAACAATACGCACGTGAAGCATTCGAGCGTTATGGCGCAGATGCTGTCACGCTCAATCCTTATATGGGTTTCGATTCAGTTGAGCCGTATTTAGAATGGAAAGATAGGGGTGCGATTATTTTATGCCGCACTTCTAATCCAGGTGGATCAGATCTACAATTTTTGCAAGTCGACGGTGTGCCTTTGTATCAGCATGTCGCGCGCTTAGTTGCAGAAAAATGGAATCGACATGGTCAATGTGGCTTAGTAGTAGGCGCAACCTTTCCACGTGAGTTAGCGGAAGTACGTAAGTTAATTGGTGACATGCCTTTGTTAGTGCCAGGTGTGGGTGCGCAAGGTGGTGATGTGCAAGCGACTGTACAAGCAGGTCAAACTGCGCAAGGTGGTGGGATGATGATTAACTCATCGCGAGCGATTTTATATGCACAGCCTAAAGACAATGAAGACTTTACACAGGCTGCAGCACGCGTAGCAAAAGAAACGCGCGACACGATCAATCAATATCGCGCGACATTCCCTACGCTATCAAACTAAAAAAAACTGTTCGATTTCTTTGTTAAGTAATTCCGGTGCTTGGTCTGGAATGAAATGGCCTGTAGCTAAAGCTTTACCAGTGACGGGCAAAGCAGATTTCTTTTGCCAGTCTGCGATAGGTGTAAACATATTCCCAACGACACCTTGCTCACCCCACACCACATGTACAGGGCAAGTGATTTTGTTGTGTTCATGATCTTGATCATGCACCAGATCTATGCTGGCAGCAGCGCGATAATCTTCACAACTCGCATGAATCATGTCAGGCTGTTTAAAACAGCGCACATATTCAGCCATCGCTTCAGGTGCAAAAAAACTTGTGCCGCCACGCGCACCCATAGAACCTAATGAATAATTTATATAAAACTCTGCATTATTCGTAATCAGTGTTTCTGGTAAGGGTTGTGGTTGAGAGAGAAAAAACCAGTGGTAATACACATTCGCAAAACGCTGATCAGTTGCTTCAAACATCGTGCGTGTAGGCGAGATATCCACCACCATGAGTTTTTTTACACAAGCAGGATGATCGAGTGCTAATCGATGTGCAACACGACCACCTCTATCATGACCACAAATATCGAATTGTGCATAACCGAGTGCTTGCATCAGCTCGACCATATCTTGTGCCATCACACGTTTAGAATAATTCAAATGATCAGGCGTACCGCGCGGTTTTTCTGAATCACCATAGCCACGTAAATCTGGCATCACTAAAGTGAAACGTTCAGCCAACGCGTCCGCCATTTTGTGCCAAATAACATGGGTTTGAGGATAGCCGTGCATGAGTAAAAGTGGTGGGCCTTTACCGCCATGACGAAAATTAATCTTTACACCATTGACCTGTTTTTGTGCCAATGTAAAATTTTCTAACATCATGCTTGCTCCAATAGATGACATAATTTTTTTAATGCATGCAGCGTAGTTTGCTCGCGTACCGCATGTCTATCACCACTAAATACACAGCGTTCGGTTTCCACATGATGCGCAGTCGCCCAAGCAAAACATACCGTACCCACTGGTTTGCCAGGAACTGCACCGGTTGGTCCTGCAATGCCAGTAGTCGATAGTGCTATCTGTGCATTGCTGTTAGCAAGCGCACCTTGTGCCATCGCTGCTGCGACTTCTTCACTGACAGCACCATGTTGTGCAATTAAAGCGTCTGGCACATCGAGATGATCTGTTTTAGACGCATTGGAATAGGTTGTGAATCCACAGTCAAACCAAGCAGAGGAGCCTGCGATATCTGTAATAGCTTGTGAAATGCTTCCACCAGTAATTGATTCGGCAGTGGTTAACATCCAGCGTTTTTTCTGCAGGGCAGACCCTGCTTGTGCAGCGAGTGCTGTGATGTTGTTCATGACTTTATTTCCTTTATTCATTTAAAATAAGATGCGAATAGCAAGTCTATTTGTATGATAAAAATTCGTACGATTACGCTTCGCTAATCGTACCTACAAATGTATACATAGGTAGGTCTGGTAGGGCGCAATAAATTGCGCCGCATGGTATGCGATAAAGATCCGTACGGTTACGCAGCGCTTGTCTAGCTTGCAAATTCATAGAGTGCGTAACATAGTAAGGCAAAAAATGCAGCAAGGATGTCATCGATCATGACACCAAAGCCACCTTTAAAACGTCGTTCAATATTACGTATGGGTGGAGGTTTAACCATGTCAAAAAAACGAAACAAAACAAACGCCCAACATTGCGCACGAAAATCAGCGGGAGAAATCATCACAAGTACTAACCAGATCGCAATGATTTCATCCCACACCATAGCGCCATGATCAGCCACACCCATGTGGTGGCCAGTGATGTCACACGCCCAAACTCCAATGATAAAACCACCAACAATGAGTATGCCCCAAGTGAGTGGTGTAAATAGTTCTGGCCAACGTGTAGTGAATATATGAAAACACAGCCAGCCAAATAGTGTGCCTACAGTGCCGGGCATGATGCGTGATAAACCACTACCAAATCCTAGTGCAAGGATGTGTGCAGGATGTGCCAACATAAATTGCCATGTGGGCTGCAAGATAGTTGTTGGTGGTTGTTCAGTTTGCGTCATGTGGATATGAAATGATCGTAAGAATTTGCCTTGATTGCTAACGCTACACCTGCTGCATTCACAATCTTTAATTCGCGTGCGGCTGTGATTTGACCTATGCGTGTCACAACGGTGTTTGATGTGACTGCTGCATGTTGCACGGCCTCACGCTTAGTGGATGGTGCAGTAAAGCAGAGTTCATAATCATCGCCCCCATTTAATGCAAACTCATGACATAGGTTGATTGGTTGTGTGGACTTCAGTATTGCGCCTAAAGGTAAATCATCTACTTGTAGTGTGGCGCCTACGTTTGATTGTTTTAGTATGTGCTGAAGATCACCCAGTAAACCATCTGAAACATCAATCGCAGCATGCGCAATGTCACGTACAGCGAGTCCTAATGCATTGCGTGGTGTAGGGCGATGTAAATGCTGTGTAGCTTGATTCAGTGCATTTGCTTCTAAAGCTAACTTTCCTTGCATTGCTGATAAAGCTAACCGTGCATCACCGAGTGTGCTACTGACCCAGATATCATCACCAGCTTGAGCATGACTTCTGCGTAATGCTTTGCCTTTGGGAATTTCACCAAAGATGGTAATGGAGATGGTAAGAGGTCCCTTGGTTGTATCGCCACCAATTAATGCGATGTTATGTTGCTCTGCTAAAGCAAACAGTCCATCAGAAAATGCAGCTAACCAGTTTTCATTAATGTTAGGTAAAGCGAGTGCCAATGTGAAAGCGAGAGGCTGAGCCCCCATAGCAGCGAGGTCAGATAAATTTACAGCCAGTGATTTATGCCCCAGAGCGTTGGCGTCAGCATGCTGAAAAAAATGTCTGCCTTCAACCAACATATCAGTTGAGATCGCAAGTTCATATCCAGCTCGTGGTTGTAGCAGGGCGCAATCATCGCCCACGGCTAGACTCACCGCAGGAATGAGTGCAGGGCGAGTAAAGTAGCGTGCAATTAAATCAAATTCGGACATCATTTAGAGATTGTACCCAAGGAGTGGCAAGTGCTTGCTGTAGCCTGTCGAATAGGGGCTGGTCTGCTAAAATCACGCACTTACAGTTTCGTTTTGACCTCTCATTAAATAGCTATTCACATAGCGAAGAAAGTCCTTCAGCATGGATTCAGATAAAGTAGATAAACAAGCCCTGCGTCAGCAATTACGTCAGGCAGCCCTCGAATATCACGAGTTTCCCACCCCAGGGAAGATCAGCGTCACTCCCACTAAACAGTTAACCAATCAGCGCGATTTAGCACTAGCCTATTCACCTGGCGTAGCCGCAGCTTGTGAAGAGATTGTCGCCGATCCTACTAATGCCTTTCGTTACACCGCACGTGGCAACTTGGTAGCGGTGATTACCAACGGTACTGCTGTTCTGGGTTTAGGCAATATAGGTCCACTCGCAGCTAAGCCTGTAATGGAAGGTAAGGGCGTACTGTTTAAAAAATTTGCTGGCATTGATGTGTTTGATATTGAAATCAATGAAAACGATCCAGACAAACTATGCGACATCATTGCGGCTTTAGAGCCGACCTTTGGTGGTGTGAATCTGGAAGACATTAAAGCACCAGAATGTTTTTACATAGAACGTAAACTACGTGATCGCATGAAGATTCCTGTCTTTCATGATGATCAACATGGCACAGCGATTATTGTAGGTGCAGCTATCTTGAATGGTATGAAGGTAGTTGGTAAGCAAATGCAAGACTGTAAGTTAGTGGTATCCGGTGCGGGTGCAGCAGCATTAGCTTGTTTGGATTTGATTGTAGATCTCGGTTTTCCAATTAAAAATATTACAGTGACCGACTTAGCTGGCGTAGTTTATAAAGGTCGCACTGAATTAATGGATCCGGATAAAGAACGTTTTGCGCAAGAGACCAAAGCCAGAACATTGGCTGAAGTGATACCGGGTGCAGATATTTTCTTAGGGCTTTCTGCAGGAGGAGTATTAAAACCTGAGATGGTAAAAGCCATGGCACCTAAGCCGTTAGTGATGGCACTGGCGAATCCCACGCCTGAAATTTTGCCTGAAGAAGTGCGTGAAGTGAGAGACGATGCCGTGATTGCGACCGGTCGTTCTGACTATCCGAATCAAGTCAACAATGTTTTATGTTTCCCGTATATTTTCCGTGGTGCTCTTGATTGTGGTGCTACTACCATCACGCGTGAAATGGAAATCGCTGCCGTGCGTGCAATTGCAGAGTTAGCACAAGCTGAGCAATCGGATGTGGTTGCTGCGACTTATGGTGATACGAATTTATCCTTTGGCCCTGACTATCTCATTCCTAAGCCCTTTGATCCACGCTTGATGATGAAGATTGCACCAGCAGTAGCCATTGCAGCTGCTAAGTCAGGTGTGGCATTACGTCCTATTCAAGACATCGCTGCTTACACAGATAAATTGCAGCAATTCGTTTATCACAGTGGTAGTTTCATGAAGCCGGTGTTTGCGATTGCTAAGAAAACACCTGCTGCGAAAAAACGTATCGTATTTGCTGAAGGCGAAGAAGAACGTGTATTGCGTGCAGTGCAGGTGGTCTTAGATGAAGGTTTAGCTAAACCTACTTTGATAGGCCGTCCTGCTGTTTTGGAACAGCGTATACAGCGTTATGGCTTGCGTCTGCGTCCTGAAATTGATTTTGATGTCATCAATCCTGAACGTGATGATCGTTACCGTTCATATTGGGAAGCTTATTTTGCGATGACTAGACGCAAGGGTGTAACTGAGCAATGGGCTAAGTTAGAAATGCGTCGTCGTCATACATTGATAGGTGCTATGGCGATACATAAAGGTGATGCAGATGGCATGATTTGTGGCACCTTTGGTAGTCCACCTTTGCATTTACATTACATCGATCAAGTATTAGGTAAGCGTAAAGGTGTGAATACCTACGCAGCGATGAATGCCTTGGTCATGGAAAATCGCCAAGTGGTTTTGGTGGATACGCATATCAATGAAAATCCTACGGCTGAGCAGTTAGCAGAGATCACCATCATGGCGGCGGATGAAATGCGTCGCTTTGGTTTGCATCCGCGTGCAGCTTTGCTGTCGCATTCTAACTTTGGTTCTAGTGATAGTGAGTCTGCACAAAAAATGCGTGCTGCATTAGCCATTATTAGAGAGCGGGCGCCTAATTTAGAAATCGATGGTGAAATGCATGGTGATACCGCACTCGATGCACATCTGTTGAAAGAGCAAATGCCTGACTCACCATTAAAAGGTGATGCGAATTTATTGGTGTTGCCGAATATTGAATCTGCGAATATCTCTTACAACTTATTAAAAGTCGCTGCGGGTAATGGTGTGGCGATAGGTCCGGTTTTACTGGGTTGTTCACGAGCGGTACATATCCTGACTGCTTCTGCAACAGTGCGACGGATTGTGAACATGACTGCACTGGCGGTAGTGGACGCTGTTTCTCAGCGTTAGTCTCTATAGTGTTGATCTGAGCCGCTAGCTGAATAAGTTAGCGGCTCTTTCATTTCTCGCATCATTTTAATTCTATGATCTTGCGAATGAATGCCATGCCGAATCAAGCCTGATTTACAATACGGCAGTAGCCAAATGGATGGCTAAAATACGTTATTTCTTAACATGGCAAATAAAGGTACTAGCTTGAGCGCACCTCCTTTAGTCGTTGATTGTGACGGAACTCTAGTATTTACGGATACCTTACATGAAGCGGCATTGAGAGTGCTGCGTGATAAGCCATTAGCTGTCTTTAACATTCCCTTTTGGCTGATGAAGGGTAAGGCCTATCTCAAACAAAAACTCGCTACATGTTCTGAATTTGATCCGAGTTCTTTACCTTATAACCAAGCCTTGATAGCGTGGTTACAAGAGCAGCAAGCAGCAGGGCGTTCTTTAATTTTATGCACTGCAGCTGATCAGATGATCGCGCAAGCAGTGGCACAGCACTTAGGAATATTTAAGTCAGTCATCGCCAGTGATGGTGAACAGAACATAGCAGGTCGTCATAAAGCAGCAGTACTGGTTCAGCAGTTTGGTGAAAAAGGATTTGATTACGTAGGCAATGCACAGCCTGATCTGCAGGTTTGGCAGCATGCACGGCGTGCCATCGTTGTGAATGCATCAGAATCCCTAGAGCGCGCTGCTGCAGCTTGTTGTGAAGTTGAAAAAATATTTCCAAAGCCAGTGATTGGATTGTCCGTGTGGCGTCGCGCACTGCGACTACATCAGTGGATGAAAAATTGTTTGTTGTTTGTACCTATATTAGCTGCTCATCAAATTCCAGATGCGATGCGTTTGAGTGATTTGCTGTTAGCGTTTCTGTCATTTAGTTTATGTGCCTCTGCAGTCTATTTAGCCAATGACTTATTGGATTTAGATAGTGATCGCCAACATCCACGTAAAAAATTTCGTCCCTTCGCTTCAGGACAATTATCCGTTGTGACCGGTGTATTGCTTGCACCATTATTTTTAATTGCTTCCTTATGTTTGGGAATGCAAATACCAGGACAATTTGTCGGTTGGTTGATTTTTTATTTTGGTCTGACTTGCGCTTATTCATTGTTGCTAAAACGTGTGGTGCTGATTGATTGCTTAACACTCGCTGTGCTTTACACAGTGCGTTTAATTGCAGGCGCTTCAGCTGCTTCTATGAGTTTATCTTTCTGGTTATTAGCGTTTGCTGTGTTTTTATTTTTATCGCTCGCTTTTGTGAAGCGCTATGCGGAATTAGAAATTCAATTATTAAGCGGTAAAGAAAAAACTCATGGTCGCGGTTATTTCACATCCGATGCGTCATTAGTACAAACCCTAGGTGTTACTGCTGGTTTCTCAGCCGTGCTAGTTTTAGCACTGTATTTAAATAGCGAAGCTGTAGTGAAGCTCTATAAAGCACCAGAAATTATTTGGGGTGCTGTGCCCGTGATGTTGTTTTGGATAAGTTGGATGTGGATGCAAGCGCATCGCGGCAAGATGCATGATGACCCACTAGTCTTTGCTTTAAAAGATAAAGCAAGTCTATCTGCAGGAATTGTATTTGCGCTCGTGTTGCTAGCAGGTGCAGGAGGATGGCCGTGGTAGCAGTCTCTTCTTGGGGGCGATTAGGAGCATGGCCTCATGAGGTAGAGACATTGCAACGTTACGCGCTTAACTTGCCGTTGCAAAAAAATAAATCGGGTTTGGCCTATGGTATGGGTCGCAGTTATGGTGACGTCTGTTTAAATCCTGAGGGTGTTTTATGGCGTACAACTTCCTTAGATAGATTTATTCATTTCGATGCACAGACTGGTGAATTACGTTGTGAAGCCGGTGTGTTGTTGCGCGATATACAACGCACCTTTGCTGCTCGTGGTTGGATGCTACCTGTAACACCAGGCACGCAATTTGTGACCGTGGGTGGTGCTATAGCAAATGATGTACATGGAAAAAATCATCATGCAGAGGGATGTTTTGGTGATCATGTTTTGGAATTTACTTTGCAACGAACTGATGGCACGGTAATGGAATGTAGCCCTACACAGCATCCTGAATGGTTTGCTGCAACAGTAGGTGGTTTGGGTTTAACCGGTGTCATCACACAAGTACGTCTAAAATTAAAGCGCATACAAAGTACGTGGTTGGATGTAGAAACTATTCCCTATGCAAGCTTAGATGAATTTTTTACTTTATCTGATAGCTCAGAACAAGATTGGGAATACACAGTTTCATGGATAGATTGTGTCAGTCGTGCAGAGCGCGGTATTTTTATGCGCGCTAATATGTCTGCAACAAACGCATCAGTTCCTAAGCAAAGACAAGCAAGTACTGTACCGTTTGCACCGCCAGTATCATTAATCAATGCATTCACACTAAAGCCTTTTAATGCCAGCTATTTTCATTTAAAGAAAATGCAAGCGGGGCACAGTGTGCAGCATATGATGCCTTTCTTTTATCCGCTCGATAATCTCTTGCATTGGAATCGCATCTACGGACCGCGTGGTTTTTTTCAATATCAAAGCGTAGTGCCACGTGCAGTCGGTCATGACGCTGTACAAGCTATGTTGAAAGAAATTACAAAAGCAGGTGAAGGTTCGTTTTTGGCAGTGTTAAAAACATTCGGCAATCGTGAATCGCGTGGCATGTTAAGTTTTGCGCAACCTGGTGTCACACTAGCTTTAGATTTCCCTAACAAGGGCGAAGCTAGCTTACAGCTCTTTACACGACTTGATGCCATTGTGCGTGAAGCAGGTGGAAGAATTTATGCGGCTAAAGATGCACGTATGCCACAAGATTTATTTGAATCCGGCTATCCTAGATTGCAGGAATTTTTATCGTTTCGTGATCCTGGAATTAGTTCTGCACTATCACGTCGTTTGATGGGAGCGTAAGCTGTGCAAGTTATAAAAAAACATATCGTCATTGTTGGTGCAACATCAGGCATTGCTGAACAATGTGCGCGGATTTGGATACAAGAACCTACTATCACGCTGACGCTGGTAGGTCGAGATAAAACTAAAACACAATTATTGGTAGATGATTTAGCTGTTCGTAATCCAGCTGCAGCCATCAAGGTAGTGACAACGGATTTTCTGTCGCCTAAAGAAATTGCACACACAGTGGAATCCATTTGTGCAGCAACGCCAGTCTCGATTGCTTTAATTGCACACGGATCTTTACTAGATCAACAGCAATGCCAACAAGACTTAGCATTGAATCAGCAGACTTTAGAAGTCAATGGCATATCACCTGTTTTATTTGCTGAAGCATTTGCAACGCAAATGGAAAAAGCGCAGCAAGGTACATTGGCTTTAATTGGTTCTGTTGCAGGAGATAGAGGTCGTAAATCAAATTATGTGTATGGTGCTGCGAAAGGTTTGGTTACGCGCTATGCGCAAGGCTTACAGCATCGATTCGCAAAAACACCAATTAAGGTAGTGTTAATTAAACCAGGACCCACTGCTACACCTATGACTGCGCATTTGCCGCAACGTGGTTTAGCAGCAGCTGATGCTGTTGCAGGGACTATTGTGCAGGGTATTGCACAAGGTAAGGCAGTGATTTATGCGCCAGCTAAATGGGCAGTAATTATGATGATTATTATTCATTTACCTGCCTTTATATTTAACAAGCTTGATATCTAAATTCTTATCACCGTGAATCCAGACAAAAAAAATCTAAAAATAGTTTTACCCGGCGGTGCAGGTCTGGTGGGACAAAATTTAGTTGCCAGATTAAAAGCGCGTGGCTATCAACACATAGTTGTGCTGGATAAGCATCAGGCAAATATTGCAGTGTTAAAAAAAGTACAGCCAGATATCACAGTTGAATATACTGATCTTGCTGAGCAAGGCGCATGGCAAGATCATATTAAAAATGCAGATGTGGTGGTGATGTTGCAAGCGCAAATAGGTGGCAATGATTACCAAGACTTCGTTCGTAATAATTTAGATGCCACAAAATGGATACTGCAATCTATTAAAGAGAGTGGGCGAGCTAGACTCATACACATTAGCTCGTCTGTTGTTGAATCCGTTGCGGATGATTTTTATACCAACACTAAAAAATTACAAGAGCGCATGGTGTTAGATAGTGGTGTTACCTGCCCTATACTGCGCCCAACACTAATGTTTGGTTGGTTTGACCGCAAGCACTTAGGTTGGCTTGCGCGCTTCATGCAAAAAGTCCCTGTGTTTCCTATACCTGGTAATGGACGCTATATGCGTCAACCTTTGTATGCAGGTGATTTTTGTGAAGTCATTATTAGTTGTATAGAAAATATGGCGCATCAAGGAATCTACAATATTTCTGGTCATGAAAAAATTGACTATGTCGATATGATACATACCATCAAACAAGCAACTCATGCGCCTGCATGGATAGTGCATATTCCTTATAGCTTGTTTTATAGTTTGCTTTGGCTGTGGGCTGTGTTTGATAAAAATCCGCCTTTCACTACACAGCAGTTAGTTGCCTTATGTGCCAAAGATGAATTCGAAGTCATGGATTGGCCGACCGTGTTTGGTTGGCCTTACACGCCCTTTGCGCAAGCAGTGGATGAAACCTTTAATCATCCACAATACAGTCAAGTTGTGTTGGAGTTTTAAATGCAAGGTAAACGCATAGCAGTATTAGGTGCAGGACCTATGGGTTTGGCAGTGGCTTATCAACTAGCACGCGATGGTCATCAGCCCGTGGTATTTGAAGCAGATGATAGAGTCGGTGGTATGACAGCGATGTTTGATTTTGCAGGATTGCAGATAGAGCGCTATTACCATTTTCATTGTATTTCTGATACAGCATTTTTACGTGTGTTAGATGAATTAAATCTTGCACATAAAATGCATTGGGTAGAAACCCGTATGGCTTATTGGTATCGTCAAACTTTGCAGCCGTGGGGTAATCCATTTGCTTTATTAAGATTTCGTGGTTTAAGTTTTATTGCCAAGTTTCGCTATGGCCTGCATGCTTTTTTATCGACTAAGCGCACTAACTGGCAGCCACTCGATAATGTAGAAGCTGTAGGTTGGATTAAACGTTGGGTGGGTGCTGAAGCTTATGAAGTGTTATGGCGCCGATTGTTTGACTATAAGTTTTATGATTACACCGCTAATCTTTCTGCTGCATGGATATGGAGTCGTATCCGTCGTATAGGTCGTTCGCGTTATAGCTTGTTCCGTGAGAAGTTAGGTTATCTAGATGGTGGCTCTGGTACTTTGCTTAACGCTATGCGTGCTGACATAGAAGCGCATGGTGGGGTGATTCATCTTAAAACACCAGTAATTAAAGTACATATACAAAACGGTAAAGTCAGTGGTGTGGAAATAAATGGTCAAATCGAACAATTTGACACCGTGATTAGCACAGTCCCTCTGCCTTATATTCCCAAGTTAATTCCTGATTTGCCATCTGCGATGTTGGAGCAGTTTCGCGCTTTGAAAAATATTGCGGTGGTCTGTGTGATTGCAAAATTACGCAAGCCACTGACCAATAATTTTTGGTTAAACACAAATGATCCTGAGATGGATATTCCTGGCATTGTGGAATATTCAAATCTACGTCCTTTGGATTGTCATATCGTCTATGTGCCATTTTATATGCCAGGTGAGCATCCTAAATTTGCAGAAGATGATCAAGTGTTTTTAGATAAGGTAAAACGCTACTTTAAAAAAATTAATCCTGCATTAACGGATGATGATTTCATCGCTCTGCATGCAAGTCGCTATCGTCATGCTCAACCTATTTGTGAGCCAGGTTATTTAGAGCGATTGCCACCTGCGCGTTTGCCTGTACAAGGTTTGTGGGTGGCGGATACTTCACACTACTATCCTGAAGATAGAGGTATTTCTGAGAGCATAGACTTTGGTAGGAAGATGGCACAGGCAGCCATTCATTCAATTGAGGCGGTGCAGTGATCAAGCAATTTCTGTCGCATCAGTTCTTACTGTTTCTTATTACAGGTGGGACAGCTGCTGCAGTGAATTTTTTTTCGCGCATACTTTATAGCCTGTGGTTGCCATTCTCTGTAGCTGTTGTGCTGGCTTATCTGACAGGGATGATCACTGCATTTATCTTGGCTAAATTATTTGTATTTAAAAACAGTCAGCAATCTATGCAACGTAGTGCTGTTTTCTTTGTCTTGGTGAATCTGGTTGCTGTTGCGCAGACATGGGGAATTAGTATGGGTCTGCTCTATGTTGTTTTCCCTGCATGGGAATTTAATTTTTATGCGCCCGAGTGCGCGCATGCTGTGGGTGTGATCGTACCTGTGTTTACCAGTTATCTCGGTCATAAGCGCTGGTCCTTTAAAGACTCGCACTAGCTCGCTATTTAATTTTTCTCTAGTGGTTTGCCAGCAGGTAGATCATATTGTTCTAAAAATTTACAACCGCGTTGAGGTAAAAATGCGGGAATGCGATAGTAGCTTGCCGCTATAGTGCTTAAAACCTGATCGCGATAAACATCAAATTTAAAATTCTTACCTTCAGCTAGCCAGTAGCGGGCACCATTTAATCTCACTATCGATACATGGGCTTCTTCAAAAAATGGCGCCATACTTTCTTGTGTGATGGGGCGGGTATCAAATATACGAATTGTTTTACCTGCGAACTGATGAAAGTCAGTCAAATTATCATCCATGCGCGCATGAAAACTACCCATACCAAATACCGGAATATCAGTTCTTTCGTAATAACCAAATAAAGAAGCGGAAGAATACGAACGCGTCATGAGCACGCCGTCTTCAGGCATATCGCGCATGAGCACGGAGAGTAATTGTGGTGTTTCTTTATGCATGACGATGGCAGCATGCAGTTTCATATTTTGCCACGTTGGAGTAGGCGCATGCGCGAGAATAGCTAAGGCAATAATATGCGGCACACCTAAGGCAAGTGTCCATAAACTGAGTTGGCGCAAAGTTTGTGGGGCGCATACACCCGCCACAAATATGAACACAAAAGGTAGGAAGGCTAGTACCCAATGTAGGCCTACGGTTTTATAAAAAGACAATGCTAAAAATAGCGTAAACGGTAGAACAAATAAAATAACTAAAGCTAAGCGTTGTGGTTTTAACCAGTCTTGCTTTTGCGTGTTTTTATAAAGTTGATACAACAGCCAAGGCATAAGTAGATATAGCATCATGCCCAGATAAATACCAAATGTCGTGAATGAAAACTGCGAGCCTTGATTGCGATTGATCACATTAAAGAGAATATTGTTCCAGCAGTGTGTGCTGTTATAAACAAGATTCACTATAAAAAATGGTAGGGCACATAAGGCAATGATGATTAAACGCAGCCAAGCAGTGCGGGTACGAACTAAAAAAATATAATAAGCAGCATAAGAAATGGCGAGTAAAGCTGCGAAATATTTAGACAGTAATGCTAGACCCAGTAAGATCCCGCATAGCACAATCCACTTTAGTGAGTTTTCTAATTCACTTCGTAAAAACGCATAAGCTGAAAAAAACAGAAAAAATATCAGCGGTGTGTCGGTAGTGACTAAAGTCAGTGCCCAAGTAAAAGGCAAGAGTAAAAATAAACTACCTAACTGCCATGCCTTATCGGCTTGTTCGGGTTGCAGGCGACGAAAAATATCCATCATGCCTAGCGCAATCACCACCCACAGTAAAATCGCGGGTAAGCGCAGCACGATCAGTTCAGAAGAGAATTGCTGCATCAGCCACAGCAGCCATCCACCCATAGGCGGATGATCGTAATAGCCCCAGTCTAGATGCATGCCCCATTTATAAAAATAAGCTTCATCACCTGTAATGGGTATAGCCACTGCCAACCAAAATTTAATTAAAGTTGTCAGTAATAGAACGATGAGAAAGTTGCGACGTGGGTCTGCAAACTGAGTGGAGAAGATTTTCATAAGCCGTATTGTAAATGCCTAGGCCAACTAGTAGCAGTGAGCGTAATTATTTCATTAAGTGGGCTGCGTTTTAGTCTTTTGATAATGTCTGAATGGCTATGTTTCCTAGTAGAATTGAGGCTTGTTGGTTTTTGAATAGTGCTGATCTAAAAATCACCTGTTCTGCCACGCGAACTTGCGTGATTTTGGCAATTCAAAAGCGTTATCTATGTTTTTGAATATGAATAATTCCCATGATGTCGCATATCAGACGACACACGGATTAATAAAAACAGGCTTAATAATGAACTTCGTTAAATTCGTTGTATCACCCATCAACACTATTTCACCTATTATGAATCGTGCTTTCATCCTCATAATGCTTATCGCTGCAAGTTCTGTCATGCCTAGCCATGCAGAAGGATTAAAAGGTATTCCAGGTAGTTGGACTGAAGGTTTTAATTTAGAAGAAAAAGCGGGTGATCGTTGGGACTTTAACGTGTCACCTTACAGCGTGCATTTCTCTTCTAGCCCTGATCACAAATATGTATGGTTGGTCGGTGTAGAGCGTGAGCGTAGCGATGGCACCATCACTGGCGCTGCGTATTTTTCCAATTCATTTGGCCAACCTACAGGGTATATCTACCCTTGGGGTGGCATAAGTAAAAACATACTTGGCATTGAACATCTTTATGCAAAATGGACAGCTGGTTTGTTATATGGTTACAAAGCTCCCTATGAAGATAAAGTGCCTTTCAATAATAATGGCTTTTCACCAGCGGTCGTTCCTGCAGTTGGTTATGAACTGGCCGGTGGTAATAAAGTACAGTTGAATATATTTGGCGCTGCTGGTTTGATGTTTCAGTTTTCTGCACCTATCAAATAATTGTTGTGAGCAGCAGGCTGCATGCCTGCTTGCTTGATTCAATCTTAGGTCTACAGTCGGAGGGGTAATGATGGACGCAGGTGAGTTAGAACATGTTCCATCATCCCCTACCTCAGCACTCACTCCCCTAGAATTTACTGGTAAAGCTTCAGAGTATTTTGGTATTTGGATTACCAACATACTGCTGAGCATAATCACCATAGGCATTTATTCAGCTTGGGCTAAAGTTAGAACAAAAAAATACTTTGCGCATCACACTTTGATCGCGGGTACGGGCTTTGATTACCATGCTAAGCCACTGAATATCTTAAAAGGGCGCATCATCGCAGTTGTGCTGTATTCCATTTATGGTTTTGTTTCGCAAGCATCACCGCTATTGGCAGTTATCTTTTTAGGACTCGTCTTTTTAGCAACGCCTTGGATAATCCTACAATCCATGCGCTTTAATTTACGCAATACCAGTCATCGCGGCTTACGCTTTAATTTCGTGGGTAAACTCGGTGAGGCAGTCAAGATTTATATCTTTTACACTGCACTCATTGTTTTTACCTTAGGTTTAATCCTACCTTTTTTAAATTATCGCTCACGTAGTTTTGCAATTAACAATACGTGTTTTGGATTGTCACGTTTTCAAGCACAGCTAACGGCAAGAAGTTTTTATCTCACTTATCTTAAGTTAGGTGGTTGGATGATATTCGTTGCTATTGGTTGTGCTGCATTATTAGGTTTGGCTTATACAGTCGGTCTGGGTTTTAATTTAACCGAGCTAATCTCCTTTTTACCGCTACTGTTATTGATAGTCGTGATTGTTGGTCCTGGAGCCTATTTAAAAGCAAGCTTGGGTAAGCTAGTTTATAACAGTACCCATTTAGAAAATTTTTCTTTTAAATGTGACTGGCGCGCACGTGATTTAATCTGGATCTATGCCTCGAATTTTCTTTTGATTGTGTTGAGTTTTGGCTTACTCATACCTTGGTCAAAAATTCGCTCTACAAGGTATCTGGTTAGTCACATGACAATCAAAGGCGATACAAACTTTGATCAATTTGTAGCTGGAAAAATAGACCAACTCGCCGCCACCGGACAGGAGATAGGCGAGTTCTTTGATGTTGATCTTCCAGTATTAGGATGAAATTTTCAGCACGTTACTTTGATGGTCAACGCGCAACTGCGCATGAAGTTACTGTGACATTGTGGGAAGGTGAAATATCTTTTCAGTTTCAAGATACGCATCTTGTATATAAAAAAAATCAATACGTCATACAAACTGCTTTAGCAGAAGTAACGCGCATCATTGAATTAGAAGATGGCGGTAGATTAGAAGTGGCGGATCCATCAGGTCAATTCACTCACCATACCGCGACTGGATATGTGGCTAAAATTATTTATGCACTAGAAAATAATTTCCGCTATGTCGCTTTAGCCTTAACTCTCACCATAGTACTGATATGGAGCTTCATCTCCTATGGCGTACCTTTCACAGCTGAGCAAGTTGCCCACGCCATACCTCTTTCAACTGAGAAGGCCATGGGTGAGCAAGTGCTACAAGCCATGGATATAGAAGAATATGTTTTTCAACCTTCTTTGCTCTCAGTTTCTCGACAAGAGAAAATTAAATCGCAATTACAGAATTTATGTCAGCAACAAACGAATTGCCCACCATATAAATTATTATTTAGAAAATCAGCACGGCTAGGTGCGAATGCATTCGCCCTACCTGGTGGAACATTAATTATCACTGACGATTTAGTGCACATAGCACGTAATGATAATGAAATCACTGCAGTGCTTGCACATGAGTTAGGACATATCAATCGTCGACATGCCATGCGTCAGGTTTTGCAATCTACATTATCAGGATTAGTCATGGTTGCAGTGCTTGGAGATTTTGATTTAATTGCGTCAGGTCTGCCAGCGACCTTACTGCAATTGCGCTATACCCGCAAAATGGAATTAGAAGCTGATGCCTATGCTTTACAAGCGTTACAACTTGCCTGTATCTCGCCAATGGCTTTTGTGAATATTCTTGAGCGACTAAGTGGCGCTCACAAAGAAGATGAATCAGAAAAATCGACCAGTAGTGTTGAGAGATTATTAGCGAGTCATCCTGATACGACTATCAGACTGAAAGCATTCAGAGATGCTGAGATGAAGTGTGGTTTCACTCAGTAAGTTTTCGAGCAATGAGTTCATCGCTCAAATGAATTTTTGGCTTCATTGATTTATTTGAAAATTTAAATTAGTTTAATAATAAAAATTAAAAATATTCAAATAGATTTCAAACAAACGTCTTGATTTTTAAGCGCTACAAGATAACTTCCAAAGTGATGATGCCAATATCAACCTTGGCAAAAAATAACTGCAATAACCAAGCAACAAATTTTTAAGCGTCGTTACTACTTCGGACGTTCCAATTTCAGTTTTGACTGTTGTTTCAGACTTAGCTGTTCATATTGGTTCACGTCCAATCAATTATGTCTCGTCAATATATATTGACAATTGTTCTCTCGGCATTTTTGTTTCCGGTTTGTTGTTCAAAACTTGTCAATAGTAATTGACTCATCAAGGGGATAACCATGGATTTTTCGGCAGTCACAAAACGTTCTACCGCTATGCCTGATATCAGTAGCTCAATGGAAATTGTGAGCCCACAGGCAACACCAGAGTCAGTAAGTAAAAACGCACAAATTTTAAAGAGCGTCTGCAAAGACTTTCAGCATAGTTCAACAAATCATCCAGGCTTGGGTGTGCAAGAACTTTCCAAGCACCATTGCTGGGGAACCATCTATTCAAATGTAGACCAAGCTGCCTTGCATGATGCGCATCAGAAGATGTCAATATTAGTTTCACTTTGCGCTAAAAAAGATATTGTTCTTCATCCAAGAAAAGAAAAAACACTTACTAGGATTCAGGAAAAGCACGCGATTGCACAAACATCGAGAGAAAAAGTTGGTTTTATTGATGATTTTAAAGTTGTCTCTGACTTCATGGCCGGACGAGTCCATTGCCGGGTCGCTGACATTGCAACAGTTGTGGATAAACTGAAGCAGTTGGCAAGCGACAGTGATGGCTGGTGTGTGGTGAGGGGAGAAGGCAGCGACTCTTATGGGGCGCATAAAAAGGATGGCACTTTCAAGGACATCGTGCAATATGCTTTCATGTACTTGCCAGAACTCGGTCATGTCGCCGAATTTCAGGTTGGACATGAAATGGCGGCGGTAACCTTTACCATCGACTCATATTTGAGAGATCAAAAAAAATACGTCGGCGAAGCTGCGCTGCCCCTCAGTTTGTGGGGCGACAAAGATAAGGGAACGCAACTATACGGTGCAGTTAAGGAATATTTGCTGCTGCAAGCAAATCAGCCTAGCGCCACAGATTTGGCAAATAAAAAACAGGAGTGCAAGATTGTTGCTGAGCGCTTGTTTGCCGATGTCAGCATGCCAATCGAGGTGAGGGACGTTCTTAATTCGCTGTGATAACAAGCTGAAAGAGGTACTGGGGAGGCTAGCCATTTATTGGTCGACTGCATCAATTCATACTAGGCTTCCTTCCCTACACCGGTATTGTCGTGATTCTTGAAGTTTCCCTAATGCTTATTTAAAGTCTTGAATCAATCAAGTGAATTCACTTAATATACTTCTAGAAAATAATTTTCTCTATAAATATTTTTATTTGCCGATTTTCTTAAGAATCAATAGTCGCTTTTGTGTTTCATCAACTTCGCAATATCGTTGAGCTGCATATCCTCGTGGTGTTTCATCTTTATTTTTGCAAGAAGATTTCTTCTTAATCCACTTTCTTTGCTCTTCACGTAAAGATTTCTTTTGATCTTCAGGAAGAGTGGACATAAGCTGTTTGTAAGTCTGATTCAAATCTTTATCTAAGATTTCGTAATTCGCATCTAAACAATCCAGTGTGGCGGGCACATCTGCCGCAGGAATTCCTGAGCAATCGGCGAGTTGTTGAGCACTTGCATTAATTGAGATGCTTAGTGTCAGTAATGCTAATAAATTAGAGAAATTAATTTGTTTGTGTTTTAAAAATAATTTCATAGTTATCCTTTAAGTAATTTAGGTTTTTTTATTATATTTTATTATTCGATCGAATAGATATTGCATCAGCTTATATTATCCTCTGGGAGCTTTAATTAATCCCTTAAATCATTAAAAATGTAGGCGCATGAAATAGTCGATTTGAAACTCAAGTTGTAAATGCCGCCCAAGTTAAAAACATCCAAGCTGACACATACGCTGCAGTTCCTGCGAGAAGTCCCACGTTAGCGTACTGTCCCGCAAAGCGTTCTACTAGTAATCCTAAGAGGGGAATAAATTGTTGAGCGTGCACACCTAAAAAATGTGAGGGGCGTATATCGCGATAGAGATGCCAGCCAACTATAGGAAGGCCAACGCCTGCTGGCGGTTGATGTCCTCCAAGTAGAAAGCCACTCACGGTTGAGAGTATGAAGGTAAGTAGTAAGCCAATCACGACACCTAAGGTGACGACAGAAAGTCCCATAGTTTTTTGTTCTTGCCAAATCTCCCAAGCTAGCCATGCTTGTGTCGCTGTTAATCCAACCGCGGCAATTGCCATTACACCAAACAGAATCATGTGCAACACATCGCTGTTGTTGTAATGCGATGCCTCTCCTTGCGATCCTTGATAAGTGATGTACACCACTTCAAACAAAGAGGTGAGGATGAGTAAAGCAGTGATCCAAATATAGGTTTGCGTAGTTCCTACCGAAGTATGCGCAATGCTCACTAGCCAAACGGTGGTCCAAGCAAATAGAACAGTCGCTGCCATGAATTTCATAGGCTTGACCCACACACCGACATCACGAATTGTTCGTATGTCTGTGAGTGATACGAGATAAGTGATACCTAAAGCCGCAAGCATTAAGCCACCATAAATCACTAAGATTTTGGAGGCTAGGCTAAGTGCTGACCAGTTGAGGGCTATGAATTGTTGGATCATTTATAAGATGTTTGGAGCTAATTTACTTTGCCGTATTTAAGACAAGAAATCACAGTATGGAAAATAGTAGGCAAGTGGACAGAAATTGGATAAGAGTAATTGCCTCACTCCTAACGACATTTCTTTGTGAGTACCTACTACTCTGCACTCCAGCTTCCTGACTTACCGCCATGCTTCTCTAGTACTTTGACATCAGACATGATTATGCAACTGACGACTAATATATATCGCCATAGCAAAACATCATAAAGTCGAAGTTAATAAAATCAATACCTTATTAAATTTAAAAATAGAATTATTTTTTGAATTATTTTGAAGTCATAATTATATAGTTATATCTTGTTTTTCTATGCTTAAAATTCAATTGATGATCAATTTAAATAAATTTTATTAAATAATCACCCTCATCAAAGGAACAATATATAATTTAAAGACAATATAGAAGTTAAGATTAATAAAGTATCTGTTGTATTGGATATTTAATTGGAAATCAAATTAACATGAAAAGACTTGTTTATTTTGTTGTCATTTTAATGATAACTGCTTGTGCATCAAAACCTCAAGTTGCTATTGATCCAAAATCAATCAAGGATGTCATTCAATATAATAAAGATAAAGATGAATGTACTGCCGTTGCATCTTCATATGATTTGGGTGAAAAAACTGGTAAAAATGCTGTAGTTGGAGGAGCTGCTGGTGCTGTTGGAGTGGCTGGTATTGCTACGGCAGTAGCTGGAGCAGTTTTCTTGCCAGCTATTCCATTTATCATTGCTGGTGGTGCTGCTGGTGCCACTGCAGGTGGTGGGATGAGTAAGATGGAAGAGACAAAGGCTCGCGAGCAAATTTTGGCTCAATGCATGACTGATAGAGGTTATAAAGTCTATGCCCCCAAATAATTACTATCGATGGATATTTATGCTCTTGGTAGTTTTTATTTCTGGGTGTGCTTCTGTCACTGGAAGTAATTCACAGAGCATAACAGTCGCAGCAATATGCGATTCTTCAAAAATCGTAAAAGGAGCCATGTGTACTTTGGTAAACGATAAAGGACAATGGTTTGTTGAGTCTCCAGGTACAGTACTTATACAAAAATCATTTAATGAATTAACTGTCAGCTGTAAACACCGTGATGCATACGGGATATTAGTAATAAAGTCCTCGAGTAACGCCAATATTTGGGGTAATGTTGTCGCGGGAGGATTTATAGGAGCTGCAGTAGATTCAAGTACTGGGGCGGGGTTTAATTACCAACCTATGATTACAATATCAATGAATGGCAGTTGTAATTAGACCTTTAGAAAACTATATTCTAATAAAGTTTTTTTAAATCAGTAGAAAGCTTAATGGCTTGGTTATTTAGGTGTGATTTTTTAAAAATATTTGTTTGCCACTTACCATGTCTGTTTCTGAAGGTTGCCATTTTTTTCTGCCTCACTAGGACAGAATTAGGCCTTACGCTATTTCCCCACTACTAACGACATTTCTTTGTAAGTGCCTACTACTCTGCACTCCAGCTTCCTGACTTACCACCGTGCTTCTCTAGTACTTTGACATCCGACATCACCATGCCGCGATCGACTGCTTTGCACATATCGTAAATGGTGAGTAGTCCTACTTGCACTGAGGTGAGAGCTTCCATTTCTACGCCAGTCTTACCAAATGTTTCAACTTGAGCATGACACAGGATGCTGGAATCTTTTTCATGCACTGTGAAGTCAACCGCAACGCGCGTTAATGCGAGTGGGTGGCATAAAGGAATGAGATCACTGGTGCGTTTAGCTGCCATGATGGCGGCGATACGTGCAATGCCAAGTACATCGCCTTTTTTTGCGCTACCTGATGTGATGATGGCGAGTGTTTCTGGCTTCATACGTATGACGCCACTTGCCATGGCAATGCGATGCGTTTCAGCTTTGGAGCCGACATCCACCATGTGGGCTTGTCCGCCTTCATCGAAGTGGGTCAGGCCGCCATTCAGATCAGTTGTTGTGGTGGGTTTGTTTGCAGTAGTCATGGCAAGGGTTGGCAAAATATGAACAGAAGTAAGTCAAGCAAAGATGCAGGTATCATAGCATCATGAAACGTTTTTCTTCTTCCGGTTGGCAAGGATCATCCCTGCGTTTACTCATCGCTGCGCTGTTTGCGCTGGCTAGTCCTTCTTGGATCGCTCCTACTCCCGCTCAAGCACAAAATCTGCCCAATTTAGGTGGCGCTGATGGCGAGGAGTTGTCACCGCTGATGGAGCGCAAGCTTGGCGAGCAAATTATGCAAAGCATCAAGCGCGACCGCGATTTTATTAATGACCCATTGGTCTCGGATTATTTAAATAATTTCGGTGCTGTTTTGTTGGCTGCTAATCCACAAGCGCGCGCAGACACGGGTTACGATTTTTTATTTTTTGCGGTGCGTGATCCTTCATTAAATGCATTTGCTCTGCCAGGTGGTTTTATTGGTATGCATTCAGGGCTAGTGTTGTCTGCACAATCTGAATCGGAATTAGCTTCTGTGTTATCGCATGAAATTGGTCACGTCTCGCAACGGCATATTGCACGCATGATAGGCAATCAAAAACAAGACTCGCTGTTACCGTTAGCAGGGATTTTGATTGGTTTATTGGCTGCACGTAGTAGTCCTGATTTAGCTGCTGCCTCCATGATGGGTGGCACCGGTTTGGCAGTGCAAAGACAATTAGGATTTAGTCGTGATGCGGAACGCGAGGCAGATCGAGTTGGTTTACAAATTTTGCGTACAGCAGGATTTGAAGCTTCAGGTATGGTGAATTTCTTTGGACGTTTGCAAGCTGCAAGTCGAAATTCGAATGATTCAGCACCTGCTTATTTACGTACTCACCCAGTCACTACTGAGCGTATTGCAGATATTGAAGCGCGTATAAGAAATGAAACCTATCGTCAGCATGTAGATAGTTTAGATTTTTCTCTCATCAAAGCGCGTATGCGTGTTTTGCAAAATGATACGCCTCAGGGTTGGCGTGATTCAGCAGTTTTTTTTAATCAGTTATTTAAGCAAGAGACGCGACCAGCGATGTTGGCAGCGCGTTATGGCTTAGCGCTGCTTGCTATAAAACAGCGCGATGTGAATCGTGCGACTGAATTGTTAAAAGAGATGAATGAGGATGTGTTACGCAAACCTGCCTTGCCTGCTACATCTATTTTGACGGCATTTAAAATTGAACTAGCACTTATAAACAATCAGCCTGCTGAAGCCTTAAAGCTGGCGCAGCAAGCGCGTACGCAATATCCTGTATCGCGCGCTATTACCATGCTTTATGTTGATTCATTGATGGCGACAGGTAAGCGTGACGAAGCGATTTTATTTTTGCGTGATTTGGTACAAATGAATAAGCAAGACCAAATTTTGTATCAAGTCTTAGCTAAAGCTTATGCAGATCAAGGTAAGTTAGCGCTGCAGCATATGACGCTGACTGAATACTATGTATTAGCAGGTAGTTTGCCCGCGGCATTAGAACAGCTAAGATTAGCGCGCGCTGCGAATGATGCAACGTTCTATGATCAAGCGATGATTGATGCGCGTGAGCGTGAGTTGCAAGTTACGTGGAAAGAAATGTTAAAACAGAAGGGCAAGTAAGCTTAAATGGATAGTCGTGGCTTTTGCTGAAATCCAAATTGCTGCGCTATGCTGTTTGAATGCACAAATTTAACAGGCAATAAATCCTCACCGATCTTAAAACTACAATCTTCAGTTGGTTGATGCATCCAATTTAATAATTCTGCATCACTGCAGCTAGTACCGTTTAGCCTGAATTGTGAAAGACAAGCAGCGATGTCACGATCATCCAACATGGCGATTTGTGTGGCGTTTTGAAATAGAAAATTTCCTGTGTCACTTAACCAAACTGTGTGTATGTCTTTCAGTACAAGACCATCTTGGGTGACAAAATTTTCTTGTGTATCGGTTCTAGCGATAAAAGGAGTGGTTTCAAGATCAACATAAACGCGCTGTGGGCCATTTTGAAAATACCATGCGCCAGTTACATCACTTGCATAATTTCTATAGATGAAAGCTAGCAAGCTGGCATGACGAATAGGATCGCCTGCTGTAGCATTTTTTTGTGCGACTTCATCACACATACGAAACACACCCCGTGCATCTAGTCTTAGCCATCCATAACAATGCGGCACATTCGGCCACTTTGCCATGGCCTGTTTAACGATGTCATCCATAGTATTGTTCTCAATTACTCATGCATCAAAATCAAACCAGCATAGTATTAATCAGCGAGTGCATGTTGTGTGCTGCGTGTCGTTAAAAAATCCGTGATGCGTTGTGGTAGCCACTGTAAACGACCAGGCATAGCGCCACTAACAAAACCTACATGACCACCTGTTTCAGGATACTCTAATGTGACAGCTTGTGATACGAGTGTGGGTAGATAAGCTTCGGGTAAGAAGGGATCGTTACGCGCATTTAAGACTAAGGTTGGTACAGTAATGAGTAGTAGTACATGTTTAGCACTAGCCCGGTTCCAATAATCATTCGTATCACGATAGCCATGTAGGGGTGCAGTGACGACATTATCAAATTCATAGAGATCACGCGCTGCAAGCAAAGTATCCACATCAAATAATTTTGGAAATTGTTTAAGTTTTTGTAAGCACTTAGGTTTCAATGTTCGCAAAAATGATTGTGTATAAATCATATTAATGCCGCGTGACAGAGCAGCACCCCCTGCTGCCAGATCGAGTGGTGCTGAGATGGCGCATGCAGCATCGATAAAATTTGACTCTTCTGCAAATTCACCTAGCCAACGCAATAATGCATTACCACCTAATGACACACCGGACGCAAAAAAATGTGAGCTCTCTGTGCTAGCAGTGTGTTGTTTTAAGCGATGCAAGATCCAGTTGATTTCATTCGCATCCCCTGAATGATAAAAGCGCGGTGCAAGATTCAACTCGCCAGAGCAGCCACGGAAATGCGGTATGGCAGCTGACCATTCGCATTGTGCAAGATGCTTCAGGAGTGAACGCGCATAATGACTTTGCGAGGAACCTTCTAAGCCATGAAATAAAACGAGAAATGGTTTGTTAGGACTACCAGCTAAAAAATCCACATCAATGAAATCTCCGTCAGGCGTATTCCAACGTTCCCGACGTAGAGGAGTGGAAGTGGTACGTAATATTTTTGCGGGATAAATTGTTTGTGCATGACCGCCAGGTAGCCAGCTTGGAGCGACATACTCGCCTTGTGCAATTATATCGAGCATGGAAGGTGGCACGTTGTGCCTTGTTGGTTGGTGAACTTAAGTTTGAAGTTAATGCAGGATAGAGCTATCAGCATGATGACCATCTGATGCTTTGCCTGCTGCCACCGATGCATGATGCATGACGATACGCCAACCTTGTGGTGTCTTGAGATAGACATTGGTGGCAATAATGTGAGCATCTTCAAAATTCGTTTCCTCAGCAAGTTTGATTTCTTCAATGACTGAGTGTACGGCTGACATCATGTTTTGTGTGATGTGTAGATTACGTGGGTGGATATGAACTGGTCCACGTTCAAAAATCATTTCCCATGATTCACGAATTGCAGCATGACCATGTAAACGTGGCGCACCAGGATGCACACACACGATTTCTTCATCATCTGCCCATAAGGCCATTAAGCTTTCTAAGTCAGCGCGTGCAATCGCATCATAAAACGCATGTTCCGTATCTTCTGCGGTTGCAAGAAATTGTTTTTTATCGCTAGACATAGAAGGTAGTGTTAATGCTTATGTGAACTCACACCATGCTTGAGTTTGTAGGTCGTGCTGCAATAAGGACAGCGTGCCTCACCATTGTCGGCAAATTCTAAAAACACTCTAGGGTGCGACGACCAGATGGGCATCGCATCATTAGGGCAGTGTGCAGGTAAGTCCTTGCTATCGAGTTCAACGGGTTTGGTATTGACGCTCATGCTTTACTCCGGTGTACTTAATTGTGACTACTTAGACTAGGGTAAGCCAGTGGTTGTATTGCGGTGCTTTGCCAGCAACCACATCAAAAAACAGCGCTTGTAGTTTTTCTGTGACGGGTCCACGACTACCACTACCTATAGTGCGGTTATCTAATTCACGGATAGGTGTGACTTCAGCTGCAGTGCCAGTGAAGAACGCTTCATCAGCGCAATACATTTCATCACGTGTAATGCGTTTTTCTATCACTTCTATGCCCATGTCGCGTGCCATGGTCAACACAGAATCACGGGTGATGCCATCTAAGCAGCTTGCTAAATCCGGTGTGTAAATTTTTCCGGCTTTGACTATGAATACGTTTTCACCTGCACCTTCAGAGACATAACCATCGGTGTCGAGTAAGAGTGCTTCATCGTAGCCATCTGCTGTGACTTCTTGATTAGCGAGTATGGAGTTGATGTAATAGCCACTGGCTTTTGCACGCACCATCGATACATTCACATGATGACGTGTAAAGGAAGATGTTTTTACACGTATGCCTCTAGCTAAACCATCTTCACCCAGATAAGCACCCCAAGGCCATGCTGCGATCGAGACATGAATCGTGTTGCCTCGTGCTGAGACGCCCATTTTTTCTGAGCCTATCCATGCCAGTGGACGTAAATAGCAAGATTCCAATTTATTTGCTTTCACCACTTCACGTTGGGCAGCCATGATGGTGTCCATATCGTAAGGGATCTGCATTTGGAAAATTTTTGCCGAGTTAAACAAACGCTGGGTATGTTCTTTTAAACGGAAGATCGCCGTTCCTTCGGGTGTTTTATAGGCGCGCACACCTTCAAACACAGCCATACCGTAATGCAGACTATGCGTCAGTACATGGAGTGTTGCATCGCGCCAGTCAATTAAGTGGCCGTCTTTCCAGATTTTTCCGTCGCGGTCAGCCATGGACATAACAGGTTCTCCAGTCAATTTTCGAATCCGTGATTTTAGCGGATTAGCTCCGCTTTAACGTCTTCTCTGTAGAATATTGGTTTGCTAAGCGCATTATTTTTTTGCGCTAGCGTTTCACACTAGACCATGAATCCCCCAAACGCTGCTCCCATCTCCCTGCAAAAATCCGCTTTTCATGAGGCTTTACTAGTTGGTTGGCAGACTGGGCCTGGGCTTTTTGCGTGGGGGATGGTGACGGGTATGGCGATGGTGCAGTCTGGCCTGAGTCTTTGGCAGGCTTTGCTGATGACCTTCACTGTTTATGCCGGTTCGGCGCAATTGGCGGTGTTGCCTTTGATTGCAGCGCTTACCCCCGCCTCAATTATTTTCCTGACTGCAGTGTTGGTCAATCTACGTTTTGTGATCTTCAGTGCAGTGATAGCGCCGCATTTTTCGCATTTACCTTGGTATCAGCGTTTGGTCTGTGGTTACTTTCATGTGGATATGATGTTGGGGGTTTTCCCGCGTCGTTTCCCCGGCCCTGCGCATGAAAATCGGGAAGAAAAGCTGGGTTATTTTGCCGGTTTAGTGATCCCGACTTGGTCTAGTTGGCAAGTTGGAAGTGTGGCGGGCATGCTGTTGGCTAGTCAGATTCCTTCTAGTTGGGGCATTGGCTTTGCAGGTACCTTGGCACTCCTCACGATTGCTATCCCCTTGATTAAAAATTGGGCAGCCGTGGCAGGCGTGGTGGTGGCAGGTGCGGTATCTGTATTGGCAATAAGTTGGCCTTTCCGTCTTGGGTTGGTAATGGCGATTTTTGCCGGTATCGCAGCGGCGATGTTGGTTGATCACTTTATTCAGGAAGAAGTATGACAACACTTGAATATTGCTGGCTCATGCTGCTGATGACGATAGCGACATTTATATGTCGCAGCTTCTTTCTTACCTTAGGCAGTGGCGTCAAGCTCTCTCCATGGGTACGACATGCTTTGCAATATGCTCCTGCAACGGCTTTCGCTGCCATTCTGGCGCCAGACTTATTTTTGGCAAATGGGTCTTTGCTGCCTTTGATCAGTAATCTCAAATTGCTATCAGCGCTCTGTGCTGCGCTGTATTTCATGCTAACGCGGCAAATGGTGGGCACGATTGTGTTTGGCATGTTGTGTTTTACCGGTCTGCGTATTTTCCTAGCTTGATTTCAGTTTTTTTATAGCTAAAAAACTCTGCAGAAACCTATAAAAGCAGACGCTTCAAAGGGCAAGATTAGGGGTGCACTGAGGTAAAATACGTGTTTCCCCAATTAAACTTATCCTGCCGAACATGAAGTTCAACCGACTCAGCGACCTCATTGCAAAAGATCAATTAAGAGGTAAGCGCGTTTTCATTCGTGCTGACATGAATGTGCCGCAAGATGACACTGGGTATATCACCGAAGACACACGTATTCGTGCCTCAGTACCTGCAATTCAAGCTGCCTTGAAAGCGGGTGCTGCAGTGATGGTGACTTCGCATTTAGGTCGTCCAGTTGAAGGTGATTTCAAGCCTGAAGATACCTTAGCCCCCATTGCTGAACGTTTGTCTGAGTTGTTGGGACAACCGGTTCCTTTAGTACAGAACTGGGTAGATGGCGTGTCGGTAGCGGCTGGTCAAGTCTTGTTATTAGAAAATTGCCGAGTGAACGTCGGTGAAAAGAAAAACAATGATGAGTTAGCCAAGAAAATGGCAGCGCTGTGCGACATTTATGTAAACGATGCATTTGGTACAGCGCATCGTGCAGAAGCGACTACACATGGTATTGCGAAATATGCAGCGATTGCTTGTGCGGGTCCTTTGTTAGCTGCTGAGCTCGACGCATTGGGTAAGGCGTTAGGACAACCCGCTCGACCATTGACTGCGATTGTAGCGGGCTCCAAGGTGTCAACTAAGTTGACGATTTTGACTTCCTTAGCTGAGAAAGTAGATCAGTTAATTGTTGGTGGCGGTATTGCGAATACGTTTATGTTGGCAGCCGGACTACCTATTGGTAAATCATTAGCTGAACACGATTTACTACCTGAAGCTCGTTCCATTATCGAGATGATGGCAAAGCGTGGTGCGTCTGTGCCTATACCTACTGATGTAGTGTGTGCAAAAGAATTTTCAGCCCATGCGGCAGCGACAGTGAAAGCAGTCAAAGATGTTGCAGCCGATGACATGATTCTTGATATCGGACCAGAGACTGCGAAAGTATTAGCGGGTATGGTGAAGCAATCCGGTACGATAGTCTGGAATGGTCCTGTAGGTGTATTCGAGTTTGATCAGTTTGGTAATGGCACCAAAGAATTAGCCATGGCGATTGCCACTTCATCTGGTTTTTCTATTGCTGGCGGTGGCGACACATTGGCAGCAATTGCGAAATATCACATTGCAGATAAAGTTGGTTATATCTCTACCGGTGGTGGAGCATTCCTAGAATTCTTAGAAGGTAAAACCTTACCTGCTGTAGAAATTCTGGAGCAGCGTGCTCACTAATGTGTAAACAGCGTAGTCTTTTTATAGAGTCACTATGACCCATCGTGCGACCAAGATTGTAGCTACTATAGGACCGGCTTCGAGTAGTCGTGAGGTCTTAAAGCGGATGATAGAAGCGGGTGTCGATGTAGTGCGACTCAACTTCTCGCACGGCAAAGCAGAAGATCATGTCGCGCGCGCTGCATTAGTTCGTGAGATCGCTGCGGAATGCGGTCGAGTGGTTGCTGTGATGGCGGACTTGCAAGGTCCTAAGATACGGATTGGTAAATTTGCAGACGGTAAGATAGAACTGCAAAAAGGCGATCACTTTATTCTCGATGCTGCTTGCGAATTAGGTAATCAAGACATTGTTGGTTTGGATTACAAAGAATTACCTTCAGATTTAAAACCTGCCGATGTATTGCTTTTGAATGATGGCTTAATTGTTTTAGTTGTCGATCGTATTGTAGGCTCACAGATTTTTACAACAGTGAAAATTGGTGGAGAGCTGTCTAATAACAAAGGTATTAATCGTCAAGGTGGTGGGCTTTCAGCGCCAGCATTAACTTCCAAAGACATGGAAGACATTAAAACTGCATTGGTGTTTGAAGCCGATTACATTGCGGTGTCATTTCCTAAGAGTCCTACCGATATGATTATGGCTAGACAACTTGCTGTGATTGCAGGCGAAGCGACTGGCCATAAGCCGCAAATGATAACCAAGATAGAGCGCGCTGAAGCGATTCCTTTGTTGCAGGAAATTTTAGATGCCTCGGATGGCATCATGGTGGCGCGTGGTGATTTGGCTGTGGAAGTAGGGAATGCTGCAGTACCTGGTTTGCAAAAACGCATGATACGGTTGGCACGTGCATCTAATAAGTTAGTCATCACTGCAACGCAGATGATGGAGTCGATGATACAAAATGCTGTGCCTACGCGTGCTGAAGTATCCGATGTAGCAAATGCAGTATTAGATGGCACGGATGCCGTGATGACGTCTGCTGAAACAGCGGCAGGTAAGTATCCGGTTGAAACCGTAGAAATGATGAATGCGATTTGTATCGAAGCAGAGAAATCAGAAGTCTCCACGCTAGACACCGATTTTATGAATGCTACTTTTGATCGCATTGATCAATCGATCGCATATGGTGCTTTGTTTACGGCGCATCATTTGCGCGTGAAAGCCATCATTGCATTAACTGAGTCAGGTTCTACTGCATTGTGGATGAGTCGACATAACATCGATATTCCCATTTATGCACTTACACCAAGTCGTGCCACTTTACGCAAAGCTGTTTTATACAGAAATGTGCATACATTAGAACTTACACCTTCTACTGACCGTGAAGCCACTTTTAAATCTGTTGAAGCCTTATTGAAATCTAAAAATTTAGTAGAAAAGGGTGACAGAATTGTTTTAACGTGGGGTGAGCCTATGGGGCAAACCGGTGGTACTAATGCTTTGAAAATCGCAACGATAGCTTAACTTTATTTAAAATAATTAGTCTGGAGAATTCGCATCATGCCACTCGTATCACTTCGTCAATTACTCGATCATGCCGCTGAAAATCAATACGGCTTGCCAGCTTTTAATGTCAACAATCTTGAGCAAGTATCGGCCATCATGGCTGCGGCAGATGAAGTGGGTGCGCCAGTCATCATGCAAGCATCTGCGGGTGCGAGAAAATATGCAGGCGAAGCATTTTTACGTCATTTGATTTCTGCTGCTGTAGAAAGCTACCCGCATATACCGGTCGTTATGCATCAAGATCATGGACAATCTCCTGCAGTATGTATGGCAGCGATACGTTCAGGATTTTCATCAGTGATGATGGATGGTTCTTTAATGGATGATGGTAAGTCTGTCGCGAGTTATGAATACAATGTAGAAGTGTCGCGTCGGGTAGTGGAATTTTCGCATGCGATCGGTGTGACCGTGGAAGCAGAATTAGGTGTGCTCGGTTCTTTAGAAACTATGAAGGGTGATAAAGAAGATGGTCACGGTGCAGAAGGCACGATGACACGCGAGCAGTTATTAACGGATGTAGCGCAAGCAGCAGATTTTGTACGTCAAACGCAGTGTGATGCCTTAGCGATTGCGATTGGCACTAGCCATGGTGCGTATAAATTTTCACGTAAACCGACGGGTGATATATTAGCGATAGATCGCATCAAAGAAATTCATGCGCGCATTCCTAATACTCACTTAGTCATGCATGGCTCTTCTAGTGTGCCGCAAGAATTACTCGCAGAGATACGTGAGTTTGGTGGCGACATGAAAGAAACCTATGGTGTGCCAGTAGAAGAAATTCAAGAAGGTATTAAGCATGGTGTGCGTAAGATTAATATCGATACAGATATTCGTCTTGCGATGACAGGCGCAGTTCGTCGCTATTTGTTTGAAAATCCCTCTAAGTTTGACCCACGTGATTATTTAAAACCTGCTCGTGAAGCTGCGATGCAGATTTGTAAAGCGCGCTTTATTTCTTTTGGTTGTGAAGGACAAGCAGGAAAGATCAAATCTTTAAGCTTGGAAAAAATGGCGGAGAAATATAAAAAAGGTGAGCTCGCACAAATCGTGCAGTAATCTTATTTGATCAATTTATCCCAATTTTTTATAGAAGATAAAATTCCGGCGAATCCAGATAGATGTAACCGGAATCACGCTGTCATTTCAATGTAAGCGACTTGCCTTTTTTATGCGCTAGTCATTTTTAAAAGTAAACACTGCCTCATGCATAGTCTTTATCAATCAACTATTCATTCACTTCCTTTGTTAGGTCGCGGTAAGGTGCGCGATAACTATGCAGTGGGTGAAGATAAAATACTCATCGTCACTACCGACAGACTTTCTGCTTTTGATGTGGTGATGAATGAACCTATTCCTGCTAAAGGAAAAGTATTAAATCAGATGTCTGATTTTTGGTTTGATAAATTATCAGCAATCGTGCCGAATCATTTAACTGGTGTAGCGCCTGAATCTGTTGTGAAGTCTGAAGAAGCAGATCAAGTGCGGGGACGTGCAGTCGTTGCTAAAAAACTCAAACCGATTTTAGTTGAAGCGGTAGTGCGTGGTTATCTCATTGGCTCGGGTTGGAAAGACTATCAAAGCTCGGGTGCTGTTTGTGGCATTCCACTGCCACAAGGCTTGCGCTTAGCTGATAAGTTAGCCGCGCCAATTTTCACACCTGCAGCGAAAGCAGATTTAGGTGAGCATGATGAAAATATTAGCTTTGCTGAAATGGAAGCGCGTTTAGGAAAAGAGTTGGCTACCAAAATGCGTGATATCAGCATTGCGCTCTATCAGGCTGCAGCAGACTTTGCAGCAACACGAGGCATCATCATTGCCGATACAAAATTTGAATTTGGTTTAGATGATCATGGTGTCTTGCATTTAATGGATGAAGTATTAACAGCAGACTCATCACGTTTTTGGCCGGCAGATTCTTATGCTCCTGGCATATCGCCGCCATCATTTGATAAACAATTTGTGCGTGATTATTTAGAAACATTAAAAGAATGGAATAAAACTGCACCTGCACCAGCATTGCCTGCTGATGTCATAGAAAAAACCGGTGCTAAATACAGAGAAGCTTTAGAACGCCTGACAGGCAATCAACTTAAAGATTGAGTGATGACGATGACGAATGCGGCGCAACCTTTGGTAGGTGTGGTAATGGGATCCTCATCAGATTGGGATGTCATGCAACATGCAGTAAACATGTTGACTGAATTTGGTGTGCCATTTGAGAAGCAAGTATTGTCTGCACATCGCATGCCGGATGAAATGTTCACTTATGCTAAAGCAGCAGAATCGCGTGGTCTGCGCGCCATCATCGCTGGTGCTGGTGGTGCTGCACATTTGCCGGGCATGATCGCTTCACAAACCATAGTCCCAGTATTAGGTGTGCCTGTACCTTCTAAATATATGCGTGGTGAAGATTCATTACTGTCTATCGTGCAAATGCCTAAAGGCGTTCCTGTAGCAACTTTTGCGATAGGTGAGGCTGGTGCAGCGAATGCTGCCTTAACAGCAATCGCTATCCTCGCTGCACATCATCCTGATCTCGCTGAAAAACTGCATCACTTCCGTGCCAAGCAAAATGCTGATGCACGTGCGATGACTTTGCCTGGCTAAGTGTGTCTTCTTCCTCATCACCATCTTTGAAGCCGCAAGCATCTCCTGCCACTTGGTTAGGCGTGATGGGTGGTG
Source organism: Oxalobacteraceae bacterium (assembly GCA_027486615.1). Lineage (GTDB taxonomy): Bacteria > Pseudomonadota > Gammaproteobacteria > Burkholderiales > Burkholderiaceae_D > Pernthalerella. The sequence goes on from JAIXOW010000449.1 coordinate 67,007, forward strand.
GTCAACTAGGTCGTATGTTTGTGCATGCTGCACAAGCTATGGGCTACAAGGTCATGGTGTTAGAGCCTGCAGCTGATTGCCCTGCAGGTCATGCTGCTGATCGTTTGCTGTGCGCTGATTACACGAATCCCACAGCACTACAAGATATGGCGCAACAATGCGTTGCTGTGACGACTGAATTTGAAAATGTACCTGCACAAAGTCTGGCATCACTCGCTGATCAAGTTGTTGTAGCACCGTCAGCACGTTGTGTATCAGTTGCGCAAGATAGATTAGTAGAGAAAAAATTCTTCTTAGATTGTGCTTCTGCTTCAGGTGTGCAGCCTGCACCATATCATGCGATTCATACCCAAGCTGATATTGATGCATTGCCTGATGATTTATTCCCCGGCATATTAAAAACAGTACGCATGGGTTATGACGGCAAAGGTCAAGTCAGAGTCACAAACCGCGAAGCTGTACGCACTGCATTGAATGAATTACAAGGTGTAGCCTGTGTATTAGAAAAAATGCTGCCACTAGCTTATGAGATCTCTGTCTTAACTGCACGTGGTGCAGATGGACAGGCAGTGGTTTATCCCATCGCTGAGAATGTACATCGTGACGGCATACTCTTCACCACTACCGTACCAGCACCGAGTGTGAGCGCTGAATGTGTCAAGCAAGCACAGCACGCAGCGTTGACGATCATACGTCAGCTCGATTATGTTGGTGTGTTGTGTATAGAATTTTTTGTGTTGAAAGATGGCTCATTGGTTGTCAATGAAATGGCGCCACGTCCCCACAACAGTGGCCACTACACGATGGATGCTTGCATCACTAGTCAGTTTGCTCAGCAAGTACGTGCAATGACGAATCTTCCTTTAGGCGACGTACGTCAGCATTCACCAGCAGTGATGTTAAATATTTTAGGTGATGTGTGGTTTGCAGGTGATAGTGATCAAGCGATAGAGCCTGCATGGGAAAAGATACTCGCACTACCAGGTGCTAATTTGCATTTATATGGCAAAGACGAACCACGTCGTGCTCGTAAAATGGGACACATTACTTTTGTGGCGCCTACCTTAGAGCAAGCACAAGCACATGTTAAAACCGCTTGTGATTTGTTAGGCATAGCAAGTTGAATGCATGAAGATTTTAGGATCTGATCAACTTGCGATTGCAGAAGCTGCTGCACTACTAGAGCAAGGCAAGCTAGTTGCATTTCCTACTGAGACAGTTTATGGATTGGGTGCGGACGCAGAAAATCCCGCCGCTGTTGCTGCTATCTATGCAGCTAAAGGCCGACCTGCTAATCATCCTGTGATTGTGCATGTAGCAGAGCATGCAGACTTGCAGCGCTGGGTACAACATATACCAACTGAGGCAGAAAAACTCACACAAGCTTTTTGGCCGGGCCCTCTCACACTGATATTAAAGCGTTCATCACATATTCCAGATGCAGTATCAGGTGGTCAAGATACGATAGGCTTGCGTTGTCCTTCGCATCCGCTTGCACTTAATTTGCTAAAACAATTTAAAAAAGGACAGGGTGGTATTGCTGCCCCTTCTGCAAATCGTTTTGGTCATGTGAGTCCTACATCTGCACAACATGTAATGACAGAATTTGCTGAACTTCAAGCTGATGTAATTGCAGGACTAATCGATGGTGGGGCGAGTGAAGTAGGAATTGAATCTACGATAATAGATTGTTCGCGCATATCAACCACTGGCATCGTTTTATTAAGACCGGGTTATATCACCGCAGAGCAAATCGCTGCAGTAATAGGGTTGGAAGTTAAGGCGCCTGATCAGGCAGCACCCAGAGTATCAGGTGCTTTAGCTGCACACTATGCGCCTCGCACACCTTTGTTACTGATTAAACAGGATGAACTACAACAAGTAATGAAAAGATTGGAAGCAAACCAACAATCTTTTGTGCTTATGACTTGTGGTGGTGGGGAATCAAGCTTTCAACCTTCAGCCTTGATGACACATCAATTGCCTTCAGATGCAAAAGCTTATGCACACGGACTTTATGCTGGATTGCGTTTATTGGATGAGAAAAAAGCGCAGATAATGTTAGTCGAACTGCCGCCTCAGGATGAGGCGTGGCGTGGAGTGAATGACAGATTAAGAAGAGCTGCGTTTGATTCTTTGGATGTATTGAAAGAAATAAAAAGTAATAAATAAAAAGTAATAAATAAAATTATAAAGATTTTTAATTTTTATCACTTGGTTGTTTAAGTATTTCTTGGTCTTTAGTTAATGCGTTTTGTCTTTTTGCATGCTGACTAATTAATTCTGCTATTTTCTGATAATTAGCATTTATTGCGATTGTATAAGCACTTTCCCCGTTGTTATTTCTTATATTAGTTTTTGCTTTTGCTTCTAATAATAATTTCACCACATTCAAATTTCCCTTTGCTGCCGCAAGTATCAAAGGCGTATTGCCTTCTTTATCCATGATATTTATTTTAAGTTTACTTGTGTGTTGTAACATTTCTTTAATCAGAGATGTGTTACCTGATTTTATGGCGAGATGGAGTGCAGTATTTCCAGCATTATTTGGTATGCAGTAGTTTGTATCCTTTTCAATCAAGATTTCAGCAAAATTATCATTTGATAGAAGTAATGCATTATGTAATGGAGTATCTCCAGCTAAATTTTTAAAATCAAGCTTAGCTCCTTGGCGGATTAAATCCTGAGCAATTAAAGTATTTTCATGTTCTGAACAAATATGCAGCGGAGTTTGCAATTGATAATCTCTAGAATTTATTATATTCGGATATTTTATTAGAATCTCCGTAACTACAAGTGCGTCATTATTTTGTAAGGCATTAAATAACATGATACGTGCTTGATAATTTTTTTCTTTGTTACTAAGTTTATTTTTTAAGCCTGCTTCTTGTTGAATTTTTGAAAGTCTACTAATGTCATCGATATGACCTTCAAGATAACTTAGAGTTTCTCTGTTTTTTTGTTCTGATGGTGTTGTTGGAAAGTTTGACGTAATAGGCGCGCGCAAGTCCCCGCCTAATATTGTGATTTGACTACCTTGTGAGCGAGCAGCATGTAGGAAAATTTCTAAAGGTTCTGCAGACCGATTATTTTTTTTACACTCTTGCAGATACCGCATTACCGCTTCTATGCTATTCGATGTACTTTCAAAATTAATTGAGTCTGTACTAGAATAAAGTATTACATAGCCTTTTTGCCAGGCATGTGAGTCGGGTCTAATCTCATTCATTAAATTTCCTGACTCGCAGCTGACCACATGGATAATAGGCTTAGATGAATTATTGTTTTGCTCTGAAATAGTTAATTTTTTATACGTAAGTTCGATTAAATCTTTTGTTGCGGTAGATTTGCCATCAAAAAATTCTAATTTGTGTTGATTATTTTTAAAACTACCATGACCCATCAAAAATACATTTGCATAGTTTTGTAATCGATCTGTAATGATATTTTTTATTTTTGATTCATTGATTTTTTTATTATTTAACCCTTCGATTGCATGAGTTAGACCGGATTGTTTGGCCATGAAATGTAAAAAATCAGCTTCGGATGAAAGCTGATCTGGGCCGTAAATAACGACTAACTCTAATTTAGGATCTTGCTCGGATTCAGAGAAGGATGAAAACTCTTCAGAGAAAGAGGAAAACTCTTCAGAACTAGATTGTTCAATAGAGTGGATAGTTGGGCGGGTAGGAGGTATATTTTTCATGATACCGGCTAGGTATCGATGAACGAACAAAAGTTCTGAGAATTAACCTAATACAATAAAATTAATCCTGTTTTAATCAAGCAGAGATGAATTTTCCACCATGATAAAGAAGGGGTGGCTTGGCTTCATAAGCAAAGCGCTCGACTTCTCCGACAAAAATCACATGATCCCCTTCTGGGTAGCGGCTACGGTTATGGCATTCAAACCAAGCTGCAGATCCACTTAATATCGGCAATCCCGTTTCTGATAAATCATAAGGCACGCCTTCAAAGCGGTTTTCTATTCGGCTGGCGAAGCGTTCAGCAAGTGGTGCTTGTTCAGCAGAGAGGACATTAATCACATAATGCGAATTGCTAGTAAAAAAAGGTAGGCTACGCGCGTTTTGCGACAAGCTCCATAAAACCAAGGGAGGTGTCAGAGATACCGAGTTGAATGAACTGGCGGTAAGCCCAAAAAATTCGCCATGTTCATCGCGCGTCGTAATAATTGTCACGCCCGTTGCAAATTGCGATAAGGCTGCACGGTATGTACGTGGGTCTGAAAAATCTGGCGTAGCTGCTGGTGAGGGCTGATTCATGGAGATGAGTAAGTAAAAATTTCAGCAATTATGCCGAAAAAGCTGTTTCTTTGTGGAACTGCGATATTTTTCGTAAAATCGGGTTTAACTATGACAGCAAACTATTCCTTACTCAGCATTTTGCATGACCATGCCTTAGCACATGGGGATTACATTGCACATCTTTTACCAGATCGCGTCATTACTTACCGACGGTTCTGGTCGCGTATTGAGCGTGCATCAGCGCGTCTACAAGGCGAGTGGGGTGTGGTAGCGGGTGATACGGTTATCTATTGGGGATCGGGTCATCCGGATGCGATTATTCTCTATTGTGCATTATTACGACTTGGAGCCAAGCTCATGCCTTGTGAAGATCGAGATCGTGAGTATGTACAGCACATGGTGGAGCAAACAAAAAGTCAGTTAGTGGTGCATGATGATGCACTCACTTTTACTTCATCACCTGCTCATAGCTTATCTTCTTTATTAGCAGACTGGTGTCATTTTGATCCTGTGGTGATACAAGATGAGAGTGCAACGCCAGCTTTATATTTACACGATTTCATTCAAAACGATAACAGAGCTGTGAGTGTAGGTGAGCTGATACAAGCTTTATCACCGCTTCAACAGGTTGATCAAGCAGAAGCTATTGTAATAGATGGTCCAATTTTTCATAAAGAGAAACTGATTAATTTTATTCTTCCCGCTTTGATAGCAGGAAGACGTTTACAGTTTTCGTTAATCGAGCCATTAAAAGCATAAATTAATATTTTTACGAATTCTGAAGTAAATAAATTTAAGGAATGATAATGCAAGAAGAAATAGCAACAGTTGGTGGAGGATGTTTTTGGTGTGTAGAAGCAGTATTTCAACGTGTGCGAGGTGTGCGCTTAGTTGAGTCTGGCTATAGCGGTGGTAAAACAAGTAATCCTACTTACGAACAAATTTGTCGCGGTGACAGTCAGCATGCAGAAGTGGTGCGTATACACTTTGATCCGGCTGTAATCACATACCCAGAATTACTAGAGATATTTTTTACTACCCACGATCCCACTACCTTGAATCAACAAGGTAATGATGTAGGAACACAGTATCGTTCAGTGATTTACACGCACTCTGAAGAGCAAATGCACATCGCTAAAAAAGTGATGCATGATATGGCAGCGGTATGGGATGCACCGATAGTGACTGAACTATTAGAAGCGCCTATTTTCTATGTGGCAGAAGATTATCATCAGAATTATTTTGTAAACAATCCTAATCAACCTTATTGTGCTTATGTAGTTGCACCCAAAGTAGATAAGCTACGTAAGTACCATGCAGATAAATTGAAATAAAAAAATTAAAGCGTTATAAAAATTTATCAAGGCTGTAATCGACTACGTTCCCATTTGCCATTTGCATCTAGTGTGTATAAAACACGATCATGCAGACGAGAGCGGCGACCTTGCCAGAATTCGAGTAAATCTGGTTTTAATCGATAGCCTCCCCAATGTGCAGGACGGGGAGGAGTCTCACCAAATTTTTCGCTTGCTTCTTCAAACTGCTTCTCTAGTAATTCACGGCTTTCTATAGGCATGCTTTGCGCAGAGGCGATCGCACCTAAGCGACTCTTAATCGGGCGTATAGAAAAATAGCTATCATTTTCTTCATCAGAGACACGCTCTACCGTTCCTTCTATGCGAATTTGACGTTCTAATTCACCCCAGTGAAAAGTAATGGCAGCATAAGGATGAGCAAGTAAATCTTGACCCTTGCGACTACTGTAATTGGTGTACCAAGTAAAACCACGTACATCAAAATCTTTGAGTAAGACTATGCGAGCTGAAGGTCGGCCGAGTTTACCTATCGTTGCTAGATTCATTGCATTTGGTTCGGAAATTTCAGCTGCTAAGGCAGCATCAAACCAATTGGCGAATTGACGTATTGGGTCAGCATCAACCTCGTGCTCAGACAAAGTAGCTTGGCTGTATTCGAGTCTGAGATCTGCAATCGACATAGTGTCATCCTTTTAAGAATTAAGGCTAGTAACAGGCTTTTTGATTCAGCTAGCCTATAGTGTAAACCTGTTAGCGAATTCAGATAATTTTAATAAGTAGTGAGCCTGTAGCAATAGCGAGTAATCCGCTGCCATCCGTTAAAATAGCACTATGCTCAATCAAACTACTCATCCCTCACAGTCTCAACCCGATATGGATTTTAATCGACGCTTTGGTGGCGTAGCACGCTTATATGGCGATGCAGGTTTAGCGCGCTTTCGAGCAGCTCATATTTGTGTCATCGGGGTAGGTGGTGTCGGTTCATGGAGTGTAGAAGCTTTGGCACGCAGTGCGATTGGCCATATCACGATGATAGATTTGGATCACTTGAGTGAATCCAATATTAATCGTCAACTACATGCGTTAACTAACACCTTAGGGCAATCCAAAGTTGGTGCATTAGCAGATCGAATCGCACAAATTAATCCTGAATGTAAAGTCACGCAGATAGAAGATTTCATAGAGCCTGACAATTTAGCTACCTTGCTACAAGCAGGACAATATGATTTTGTGATTGATGCCATGGACAATGCAAAAACAAAAACAGCACTTATTGCTTATTGTCGTGAACAAGGTATACGTTTACTCACCATCGGTAGTGCAGGTGGTCAGATTGATCCTACCCGTATCGAGGTTTGTGATTTATCGCGTACTGAACAAGAACCTTTATTAGCTCGCGTGAGAAAAAATTTACGCGCAGTGCATGGTTTTCCACGTGGAGCTAAAAATAAATTTGGAATTGATGCAGTCTATTCCAGTGAGCCACTCAGATTTCCTGAGATTTGTGAAGCAGATGAGCCAAGCGAAGCTGTGACGGGTTTGAATTGTGCAGGTTTTGGTTCTGCGATTGTGGTGACAGCGAGCTTTGGTTTAATCGCTGCTGCGCATGTCTTAAAGAAATTAGCGGAAGAGGCTGCTGCTTAAATCTTAAGGCAGTGATCATTTTTTATGATAATCACTCGCCCTCGTAATTCTTGTTTAAATTTTAAGGTCTTAAATTTTGATTGAGCGTAAGCGCAACGCATTCGCTATCACTGATACAGAAGATAAACTCATCGCAGCGCTCGCTATCATAGGTGAGAGTAACAAGCCTAGCCATGGATATAAAACGCCAGCTGCGATAGGCACACCAACGAAATTATAGGCAAAGGCAAAGAATAAATTTTGCCGTATATTTTTCATCGTCATGCGCGACAACTCACGCGCTTTCGCAATGCCTCTTAAATCACCTTTGACTAAAACGATACGCGCGCTACTCATAGCAACATCGGTGCCGGTTCCCATAGCAATGCCGACTTCTGCTTGTGCTAAAGCAGGTGCATCATTCATGCCATCGCCTGCCATCGCAACAATATGTCCTTGTTTTTGTAGTTGTTGTATGAATTGATGTTTGTCAGCAGGTAAAAATTCTCCATGAATATCAGCTATACCAAGTTGTTTGCCAACGGCATGCGCTGTAGTTGAGTTATCGCCAGTGAGCATAATGATTTTCACACCATCAGCATGGAGCAAGTTAACTGCTTCAGCACTAGAAGCTTTGATAGGATCAGTTACGCTAATCAATCCAGCTAGTTTATTATCGATAGCAACAAAAATAATCGTATGACCTTGAGCTCTTAGCGATTCGGCTTGATCTTCTAATTCTTGCGTGTTGATACCAATTTCTTTGAGTAAGCCAGCATTACCGAGACAAACTGGTAAGCCATCAATTTCTCCCCGTATGCCTTTGCCTGTAATAGCAGAAAAATTTTGCACATCTAATAATGGTAAACCTTGTTTTTTGAGATGAGAAATAATCGCTGATCCTAGAGGATGTTCACTCATTTTTTCTAATGAGGCAGCAATAACTAACACATCAGCACGCGCATAAGAAGCTGTTGCAATAATCTGTTGAACTGCAGGTTTGCCTTCTGTGAGTGTGCCAGTTTTATCGACGACGAGCACATCGACTTTTTCCATTAACTCTAAACCTTCAGCATCTTTAATTAATACACCTTCACGTGCGCCACGTCCTATACCAACCATAATCGAAATAGGTGTGGCTAAACCTAAAGCACATGGACAAGCAATAATTAAAACAGAAACAGCAGCAACCAAACCATTCGCCATACCTAAGGTAGGGCTAAACAAAGTCCAAGCTATGAAAGCACATAGCGCAGAAAGAATTACTACAGGTACAAACCAGCCTGATACACGATCAGCGAGTTTTTGTATTGGTGCTCGTGAACGACTAGCTTGATTCACAAGCTCAACAATTTTTGCTAAAAGAGTATCGCTACCGATTTTTTCAGCACGCATAACGAATGAACCATGTTGATTCAACGTGCCTGCAATCACTGCGCTACCAGTCTGCTTAGAGACGGCAAGAGCTTCGCCAGTAATGAAAGATTCATCTACTGTGGAATTGCCTTCAGTGACGATGCCATCCACTGGAATATGTGTTCCTGGTTTTACACGTAGCAAATCACCTATCTGTACTTCCGTCAGTGCTATCTCTTGTTCATGTCCTGCCGATGAAAGTCGGACGGCATTCGTTGGTGTCAGTGCGAGCAAAGAACGAATCGCTGTGTTGGAGCGTGAGCGTGCTCGCAATTCTAAAACTTGTCCTAATAAGACTAGGGTAACGATAACAGCAGCTGATTCGAAATAATAAGGCGGCATACCTTGCATCATGAATGCAGCAGGTAGTGCATCAGGTATCAGTAAACTCGCCAAACTAAATAGCCAGGCAGCCATAACGCCTATGCCTATTAGACTAAACATATTCAGATGTTTAGTTTTAAATGATTGCGCAGCACGAGTCAGAAAAGGAAGGCCAAACCAAAACACAACAGGCGTAGAAAGTGCAGCTTGCAACCAACCTGTGGTTTGATGTCCCAACTCATGCATGAAATTCCAACCCACCATATCACTCATAGCAATGATGAGTAGTGGTAGTGACAAAATCAAACTAAACCAAAACCGACGCTGCATATCATCCAGTTCAGTAGTATCTTCCACTACACTTGCTTCTAGAGGTTCAAGAGCCATGCCACATTTAGGACAACTACCAGGTCCAATTTTTTGGACTTCAGGATCCATAGGGCAGGTATAGATTGCTTGTAAGTCCGCTGCACTAGGTGTCTTTTTAACGGGCGATAAATATCGCATTGGATCAGTAATAAATTTTGTGACACAACCAGTGCTACAAAAATAATAAGTCTTACCTTCATGCGTCGCGGACTTTTCTGGATTGGCAGCAGCTTTCATGCCGCAAACCGGATCGGTGTAAGGTTTGTCATCGGATTTGCTGTCGACAGCCGCATGTGTATGCGAGTGAGTAGATGTCTGGGCAGACGATGGCGTTGTAGTAGCCTTAGGAGGTGGGCGACGTAATTCAGTTGATTTCATGATGCACTCGAATGAAAGATATGCTGCTTAAATTGCTAAGCAAACCTAAGAAAAGTGACATGATAGCCTTAAATCTCTAGGCATCAGACTCAGTCAGTCACAAAGCATATTTGGCACCAAGTTATACGATCAAGATTAGGGCATATTCCTAGCCTGCCACACCACATCATTATCTAAGGCGTAGAGTTGACAACTTTTTTTACTGCGCTTTTCACAAGCTTCTAAAGCACGGTTAGCAGGATCATCACCTTCCTCTGCCCAACTCCACGCACCATTAAGAGCAATCGCAAATGCACGTGGGTGAGATTTCTTTAAAAATTCTTGATAAGCAGAGCGACCTCCTTGTGATACAAAGGGTACGGCTGCAATATTTTCAATCACGGCATAATGACTGTTAATGGCTTGGGCACGCGGCGCTAATGTCACTATCTCTTTAGTTGACATACCTATACGTTCTAAAAAAGCAGCAGTCTGTGGCCACCAAATAGGAACACTTTGTGAGCTACTAATCATGCTGTGTGCATCCGACTTAAAATCTCCAAATGTGACGAGCTGCGCATGTCCTCCTGCTGTGGAATAAGACTCTATGAGTTCAGACACTAAAGGAGGATCAAAATAACTATCATTCGCTCCATAAAACCATAAGCTAGGTAAATTCGTTTTTTTACCGTAATCAGAAAAGGCAGCACGTAATTCAGCGCGCCAGTTACAAGATTGATCGTCAATACGCAGACCACCAGCAAAATTTAATAATCCACGCACACCTTCAATATGACGTGTTCCCAATGCGAGGGTAGCGAGACCGCCATAAGATTGACCAGCAATCACGATATGTTCTGCATCGACCCAGCTTTGTTTTTTTAAAGCGATTAACACGGCTTGTATGTCATCTGCTTGTGTTTGACCAGCTAACTTCAAGTCACAACCAAAATTTTTATGAATACCACTAGATTGTGAAAAACCTCTACGCATAGGAATCACAACTGCATAACCATGTTTAACGAATTCACGACTCATTGCTAAAAAACGATCACGCGATTGTCGTTTAGGATTACCGCGCTCTTTACCATGATTCATAACTAGAACTGGGAAAGGTCCATCACCGGGTGGAATGAAAAAAGTCGTTTCAAGTTCAAATTGATGTTCTGCTTCTGTCACAGTGAGCATCATAATTTTTTCATGTAATGTCGTATCCAGATTGCTAGCATCAGCGCGCATCACATAACCAGACAACATCATCCAATGAAAGATGATAAAAAAATAATGAGAAGTTAATAAGTTTTTCACGTCACAACTAGTTCAAGAAAGAAACAATCATTCTAGAAGTGGCGTTGTGCTAAAGCTAGTGAACTAATGCAGAGTAAGGAAGGAGAATGCGCGAATTAAGCATTTCATAAGAAATGCAAAAGGGCGCAGTTATGAAGAAAAATTAAAGATGGGATGACGAACTTGCAAGATCAGTTGAGATAGCCTGATCTTGCAAATTCATTTTTGCAGCAAATACTTAACCTTTTGCTTGAAGACGATTTGCCTTCATACGCGTTGCTAAGAGTTTGCCTTTACGAGCACGTGTACCGTTATGGTATGAAAGATCAGGGCCAACTAATTCAACTTCTTGCGGTTTACCTGCGCGACTGCTTAAGCCTGAAACAAGTACGCCTGATTTTCTATTAATAGGTTCAGCGGCAAGCAGTTTTTCATTTTTATCTAAATCCATCAAAATCACACCACGTCCACCACTACCTTGTGTTTTGATTTCATCCATACCAAATACAAGTGCACGTCCATTTTCAGATAAACAAACTAGCGTATTCGCATTTTTAGCAATCACACGCGGCATGAGTGGTTCATGTTCTGGATCCATACTCATGAAAGATTTGCCACCTTTTTGACGGCTAATCATATCGCCAGCTTTAGCAGAAAAACCATAACCACCAGTTGATGCCAGCATCAATTGTGTGTCTGCAGTACCAGCAAAATAACTGACCAGTCGTGTACCAGCTTCCACTTCTACGAAAGTCGTGAGAGGAACGCCATCACCACGTGCACCAGGTAATTGTGCCACTGAGATAGAGTACACACGACCGTTCGAGCCGAAGGCTAATACATGATCGGTGGTGCGACATTCAAAGGCGCCGTATAAGCCATCACCTGTCTTGAAGCTAAATTGTTGTGCATCATGGCCATGACCATTACGTGAACGTACCCAGCCTTTTTGTGAAATGATGACAGTAACAGGATCATCTATCAGTTTCTGTTCAGCCACAGCACGTTCTGCTTCTTCAATCAAGGTACGGCGTGCATCGCCATATAATTTTGCATCACCTTCAATTTCTTTGATGAGCAATTTTTTCATCGAAGCAGGATTATCGAGCAAATCTTGTAGCGTTGCTTTCTCTTCTTTTAGCTCTTTTAATTCCTGCTTAATCTTGATCGCTTCTAGACGTGCTAACTGACGCAGACGAATTTCTAAAATATCTTCAGCTTGTCTGTCTGATAGTTTAAAGGCCTTGATTAAGGCTTCTTTAGGTTCATCTGATTCACGAATGATTTTAATGACCTTATCAATATTCAAAAGAACAGTCTGTCGACCTTCTAGAATATGAATCCGATCATCTACTTTACTTAAGCGATGTTGTGTACGACGTGTGACGGTATGAAAGCGGAAACCTATCCATTCAAAAATAATATCGCCTAAAGCTTTTTGACGCGGTTTGCCATCTGAACCTATCATCACCAAGTTCACACCCACACTAGTTTCTAAAGAGGTGTGAGCCAATAGAAGATTACTGAATTCGTCTTGATCTTGGTTACGTGTTTTAGGCTCAAACACTAAACGTACTGGTGCTTCACGTCCTGATTCATCACGCACCGTATCTAACATAGCGAGTATGGTTTGCTTATTCGCGAGTTGATCTGGCGATAAACTTTTCTTACCTAATTTAATTTTAGGATTGGTGAGTTCTTCTATTTCTTCCAGAATTTTTTGCGCTGACACACCAGGTGGTAGTTCGGTGACCACTAACTGCCACTGACCACGTGCCATGTCTTCAATTTTCCAACGCGCACGTACTTTAATACTTCCGCGACCTGCTGAATAAATTTCAGACAAGGTAGAAGGTGGAGTAATGATTTGACCGCCACCAGGAAAATCTGGTCCTGGTATCAGCGACATTAATTCATCATGCGAGATTTTTGGATTGCGTATCATTGCAACCGCTGCTTTAGCGACTTCCGTTAAATTATGCGAAGGTATTTCTGTCGCCATACCAACTGCAATACCGGATGCACCATTTAATAAAACAAAAGGTAAGCGGCCTGGTAGTAAACGTGGTTCTTGTGTCGATCCATCATAGTTGGGCTGGAAATCCACCGTGCCCATATCGATTTCATCGAGTAGTAGTTTTGAAATAGGTGTGAGACGCGCTTCGGTATAACGCATCGCTGCTGCACCATCACCATCGCGCGAACCAAAATTCCCATGACCATCGATCAAGGGATAGCGTAATGAAAAATCTTGTGCCATACGCACCATGGCGTCATACACCGATTGATCACCATGCGGATGTAACTTACCGAGCACATCGCCGACCACAGCTGCGGATTTGCGTGGCTTAGCTGTAGAGTCGAGTCGCAGTTGATCCATTGCATACAAAATGCGACGTTGTACTGGCTTTTGACCATCACACACATCAGGTAATGCCCGTCCTTTAACAACTGAGATAGCGTAGTCGAGATAAGCACGCTCAGCAAAAGTGGCTAGCGTGAGTGACTCAGCGCCATCATCAGCCGCAGGAGATAAGAGAGTAATTTGATCGCTCATAGTGTTAGGTTCTTTTGTTTTTTAAAGTGATACACGCTCAGTATGAGTAATGCATCGTCTTTGCTTTTCTTTAAATGTCAGCTTCCACTTCGTTGCCATGTTCTTCTAACCAGTTGCGTCGTGCAGCAGCTTCTCCTTTGCCCATCAGCATAGTAAAGCGTGCCTCCGATGCAGCCTGATTAAATTCGCCTAGTGCTACAGGCAGTAATCGACGTGTATCAGGATTCATGGTGGTTTCCCATAACTGTTCTGCATTCATTTCACCCAAGCCTTTAAAGCGGGCAATGCTCCAGCCATTTTCTTTCACACCGTCTTTTCTGAGTTTGTCTTCGATCGCAGTTAATTCGCCGTTATCTAATGCATAGATTTTCTGCGCAGGTTTTTTACCCCGTGCAGGCGCATCGACGCGATACAGCGGTGGTCGTGCGATATGAATATGTCCGTGCTCTATCAGCTTAGGGAAGTGACGGAAGAATAAAGTCAGAAGCAATACTTGTATGTGTGAGCCATCTACGTCAGCATCAGACAAGATACAGATGCGACCATAACGCAAACCTGATAAATCAGGATTATCATTTTTACTGTGAGGATCGACACCTATCGCAACCGCGATGTCGTGGATTTCATTGTTAGCAAATAAACGATCGCGTTCTGTTTCCCATGCATTTAATACTTTGCCGCGTAATGGCAAGATCGCTTGGAATTCTTTATCACGTCCCATTTTTGCAGAACCACCGGCTGAATCACCCTCAACTAAAAAGATTTCATTGCGCGTTAAATCAGTTGATTCACAATCAGTGAGTTTGCCAGGCAACACTGCCACACCTGAGGACTTACGCTTTTCTACTTTTTGCGCAGAACGTAAACGACTTTGTGCTTGGCGAATCACGAGCTCAGCAATTTTTTTCCCGTGATCTACATGCTGATTTAGCCATAGTTCTAATGAGCTGCGTGAGTAGCCTGCAACTAAACGCACTGCATCACGTGAATTCAAACGCTCTTTAATTTGTCCTTGAAATTGTGGATCAAGCACTTTGGCTGACAACACAAAGGAAGTCCGTGCAAACACATCTTCTGGTAACAGTTTTACACCCTTAGGTAAGAGTGAATGCATTTCCACAAAACTCTTTACCGCACCAAACAAGCCTTCACGCAAACCGGATTCATGAGTACCGCCTGCTGGTGTGGGAATCAAATTCACATAAGACTCGCGCACTACATTGCCATCTTCAGTCCATGCTACTACCCATGCAGCGCCTTCACCTTCAGCAAAACCATCTGCATCGGCTTTTGCGTATTCTTCGCCTTCAAACAAAGGTACTAAGAGTTGTGAGCCTGAGCTTTGAGCAAGTTGTTCATTTAAATAGCCACGCAAGCCTTGTGCATATTCCCACACTTGGGTGTCACCACTTTTTGCATGTTGTTAGGTGACTTTAACGCCAGGAAGTAGAACTGCTTTAGAACGTAGTAAGCGTAGTAGTTCAGGCAGTGGAATCACTGCAGAATCAAAATATTTAGGATTAGGCCAGACCGTGACACGGGTGCCTGTTTTTTTATCTTCTTTACCCGCAGCGCGTGATTTCAATTTAGAGATGACATTACCATCAGCAAAAGTGAGTTGATGTACACCATTGCCTTTTTCATCTTTACGCCAAACCGTAATTTCTAGTTTCGATGCGAGTGCATTGGTCACAGAAACGCCGACACCATGTAAGCCGCCCGAGAAGGCATAAGCACCGCCAGAACCTTTATCGAATTTACCGCCTGCATGCAAACGTGTGAAAACGATTTCTACGGTCGGTACTTTTTCTTCTGGATGCAATCCAACTGGAATACCACGTCCATCATCTTCCACACTCACGCTACCATCTGCGTTCATGGTGACGATAATGTTTTTGCCATAACCACCGAGCGCTTCATCAGAAGCGTTATCAATCACTTCTTGAATAATGTGTAGTGGATTTTCAGTGCGGGTATACATACCCGGTCTTTGTTTGACCGGTTCCAGTCCTTTAAGAACGCGTATGGATGATTCGCTGTACTCAGATTTTTTAGTTGCCATGCTGTGTAGTGAGTCGCCGATAAAAAATTAAAACGAATAATAGATTTGTCTAACTAGACAAAATTTTCTGAATTCTAATAAAAATTCTTACTAAAAGGGGATTTGCTTGCTGATGACACCTTTACTTACTCAGCATAGTCATGCCACGTTCTAAGCCTTCTATGGTGACAGGGAACATGCGATTACTCATTAATTGACGAATAATGGCGATAGATTGTCGATATTGCCAAAGACCCTCAGGTTCAGGGTTGAGCCAAATAAATTTAGGAAAGGTGCTGATGAAACGCTGTAACCAGACTGCACCAGCTTCTTCATTGTTATATTCAACGGAGCCACCAGGTTGCAAGACTTCATACGGACTCATGGTGGCATCGCCAACGAAGATAAGTTTGGTATCGGGAGGATATTTGCGTATCACATCCCAAGTCGAGAAGCGTTCAGCATGACGACGTCGATTATTTTTCCATAAGGTTTCATACACACAGTTATGGAAATAGAAAAACTCCATGTTTTTAAATTCAGATTTCGCTGCTGAAAATAGTTCTTCTGCGCGAGCGATGTGGTCATCCATAGAACCGCCCACATCCATCAGCATGAGGATTTTGACTTTATTTTTACGTTCAGCTTGCATGCGCAGATCTAACCAACCTGCGTTGTTGGCGGTAGCGCGTATGGTGTCGTCTAGTGCTAATTCATCTTGCGCACCTTCACGCGCAAAGCGACGCAAACGACGTAGTGCGACTTTAATATTCCGTGTACCAAGTTCGCGTTCACTATCGTAATCACGGAAAGCGCGTTGCTCCCAGACTTTGACTGCAGTGCGGTTACCACCTTCACCACCTATACGTATGCCTTCAGGATTTTGACCGCCGTTCCCAAATGGTGAAGTGCCACCTGTGCCTATCCACTTATTACCGCCTTCATGTCGTTCTTTTTGTTCTTTGAGTAGCTCTTTCAGTCTATCCATTAATTTGTCGTAGCCGAATTTCTCTAGAGCGGCTTGCTGTTCTGGTGTGAGTTCGCGTTGCATGCGTTTCATTAACCAGTCTAGAGGTATCTCATCTATTTTTTCAAACAACGTTGCTATGCCATGAAAATATAGTCCAAAAGCTTGATCGAATTTATCGTAGTGCGCTTCATCTTTGACTAAGGTCGTACGCGATAAAAAATAGAATTCATCCAATGAATTGCTAATTACATTTTTTTGCATAGCTTCCAGCAAAACCAAAAACTCCTTAATCGAGACAGGAAGTTTGGCTTCTTTCAGCGTAAAAAAGAAATCGATCAGCATGGATGTTTAGGGTCTACAGGCAATTAACGATTGTTGCGCGACATGAAGATCAGGCGTTCAAACAAATGTACGTCTTGTTCATTCTTGAGTAAGGCACCATGCAAAGGTGGAACGATGCTTTTTTGATCAGCGCTACGCAATGCTTCAGCAGGGATGTCTTCGGCGAGTAAAAGTTTCAACCAATCGAGTAATTCTGATGTGGAGGGTTTTTTCTTTAAGCCCGGTACATCACGCACTTCAAAAAATACATTTAATGCTTGTGCCAATAAATCTTGTTTAAGTTTGGGGAAGTGCACATCCACGATCTGCTGCATGGTTTCTTTATCGGGGAATTTAATGTAGTGGAAAAAACAGCGACGTAAAAAAGCATCGGGTAATTCTTTTTCATTATTCGAGGTAATGATCACGAGTGGTCTATGTACTGCCTTTACCATCTCGCGTGTTTCATAGACATAGAATTCCATGCGATCGAGTTCACGCAGTAAATCATTAGGGAATTCAATATCGGCTTTATCGATTTCATCAATTAATAAGACGACAGGCTCATCTGCAGTGAATGCCTGCCACAGCACACCACGCACAATATAGTTATCGATATTTTTAACGCGTTCATCACCTAACTGCGAATCACGCAAGCGCGACACAGCATCATATTCATATAAACCCTGTTGCGCCTTGGTGGTGGACTTAATATGCCATTGCAATAAAGGCATACCCAGACCGTGCGCGACTTCTTCCGCCAACATGGTTTTGCCAGTACCTGGTTCGCCTTTTATTAATAAAGGGCGTTGCAAAGTTAATGCTGCATTCACAGCAAGTTTTAAATCATGGGTGGCAACGTAGCTGTCTGAGCCTTCAAATTTTGCTGGGGATGACATGGTGTGAGATCGCTATTAGGGGGAAAAATACTTCGGAGTATAAACGACAGCGCAAGTAGTTCTGGTGAGCGCTAATAAAAACCAAGTTCTTGAATTGAAACTTATTGAATTGCTATTTTGTCCAGCATTCTGCTTTTTTATAGCGCCTGTTAAATAGACTGAGCTTGCCAATTAGGTTAGAATTGTGCGGTTTTTGTGCGGCTGAGCAACGATATTTTTGCTTTACATTGCTTTTTAGGCAATTTCCGCAACACCAGTTTTGGTTTAACTTCCCTGGAACATCATGAAAAAACTTTTAGCATTCCTCGCATTGGCGGGCGTTGCCCAAATGTCCGCAGCTGCTGACATCGTGGCTAACGCCAAAGCTGCAGAAAACAAGGTTGCCATGTGTGTAGGCTGCCACGGTATCCCTGGATATAAAGCTTCTTTTCCTGAGGTATATCGCGTACCTATGATAGGTGGTCAGTCTGAAAAATATATAGCGTCAGCATTAGCTGCCTATAAAAAAGGCGATCGTAATCACCCCACTATGCGTGGTATTGCAGCAGGTTTGTCCGATCAAGACATCGCTGACATCGCAGCTTATTACGCTCAAAAGAAATAAGGGAAAACCAACATGAAAAAGATCCTAGTTTTGTTGGCGACAATCGCTACCGTCATCAGCTTTACAGAGGCTGCTGCTGCAAACATAGAAGCAGGCAAAGCTGCTGCACAAAAATATAACTGTGCGTCATGCCATGGTGCTGACTACAACACGCCAGTTGATCCTAGCTATCCTAAGTTAGCTGGTCAGTATGCAGATTTCTTAGAGCATTCTTTGATTGCTTATCAACGTGGTGCAGCCGGTGCGAATGGTCGTGGTAATGCGATCATGGCTGGTATGGCTAAGCCATTAAGCAAAACAGAGATACGTGATATCGCTGCTTACCTGTCTAGCTTGCCAGGATCACTCGTAAATCGTAAGTAAACTGTACTTCAAATAAAAAAAGCCAGAACATTTGTTCTGGCTTTTTTTCGTCCGCAAAAAGTTGATCTTAGCGCTGACGTATACATTCCAAATAAGTTTCACCATCGGGTGGTAGTCCAGAGCGCTGCGCAGTCCATAGCATTTGTCCTAAGCACTCCATGATCTCATGATGCGCATCATGTTCGGAGCCATAGCGTGTAGCGAGAGCTTGAAAGGCATCACGTATACCAGCAGGTTGATCAATCGAGATTTGCTCTGCAATTGATAAATGCATAGATAAATGTAAGAAGGGATTAGATTTACCTGCATCGATGGAATAGTCAGCTGTTGCAGCTTCAATATTATTAAAATCATCTGCATACTCGGTATGCTGCAACATCCAATCACGTGCAATCGCTTCTAGTGGAGTGAGAACAGCATCGACTTGTGACTTACGCCACACCTCGCAAAAAAAATGTCTTACTTCTTCTTTGGTGGGATTAAACATAGAGTCTAGTTTTTCCTTCGCCTATTTCATACGCCATGTTCAGGCTCAGCTGTCTTAGGTTTAAATTCACACAGATCAGCAATCACACAATTCCAGCATTGAGGTTTACGCGCAATGCATGTGTAACGTCCATGTAAGATCAACCAGTGATGCGCATCCATGATGTATTCATCAGGAATGAATTTCATTAATTTTTGTTCAACTACATCCACATTCTTACCCGGAGCAATACCAGTACGATTTGATACTCTAAAAATATGCGTATCAACTGCCATCGCTGCAATACCAAATGCAGTATTTAAAACCACATTTGCAGTTTTACGTCCCACACCAGGTAAGGCTTGTAAAGCTTCACGATCGCGTGGCACAACACCTGCATGCTGTTCACATAAAATGCGACAGGTCTCAATCACATTTTTTGCTTTGTTGCGATAAAGGCCTATGGTTTGTATATAAGGAATTAAACCGTCGACATCTAAAGCAGCAATCGCCTGCGGTGTGGAGGCAACTGCAAATAACTTACGTGTCGCTTTATTCACCGATACATCTGTTGCTTGTGCCGACAAGATTACGGCAATCAGTAATTCAAATGGTGAGGTGTATTCAAGCTCGGTGGTGGGATGAGGATTAACTTCTTTTAAGCGAGCAAAAATCGCACTGCGTTTTTCAAGATTCATGATGTGGACTCAGGCGGTTTATTCGCGGCCTGTTCTTTTTGTATACGAGCACGTTCAATCGCTGCTTGAATAATCGCACGCTTGCGTTCTTTCTCAGTTTTTTCTTCTGCTGATAATGCAGATTCACTATCCAGCTCTTTTAGTTTTGCAGCAGCTTTAGCAGCTAAGCGTGCATCATTCTCTGTTTTTTCTCGTTGTAGTCTTAAGGTGCGACTGTCATGTCTTACGCGTGCAGCATCTGCTTGCTCTTGTGACCATGCGGCCCAACCAGTTTTGTCAGCAGTGACTGGCAACATTGCGATGCAATCAACAGGACAAGGTGGTACACATAAATCACAACCGGTACAAAGAGCGGGAATGACCGTGTGCATTTGTTTGGCAGCACCAACGATGGCATCTACTGGACAGGCTTGTATGCAAAGCGTGCAACCTATGCAGGCGCTTTCATCAATCACGGCAACAGGACGTGCTCGCTCAAATCCATGCACAGGATTAAGTGGAATAACAGGCTTTCCTAACAGCGTCGCTAAACGTTTTACTCCTTCCTCACCACCAGGAGGGCATTGGTTATAACTTGCTGAGCCCTCAGCAATCGCTTCTGCATAGGGACGACAAGCGGGATAGCCACATTTCGTGCACTGGGTTTGCGGTAGCAGATCTTCTATTTGATCGGCAAGTGACGGCGCAGTGTGGATGGAGGAGGATTCAGACATAGTTCGCCATTATCCGACATTTGTGCAAGTCATCAAATGGTGCGGTTCAAGAAAAAGGCCGCTTCAATTGAAGCGGCCAAAATAGTAATACTTGAATTAATGATGCTTAACCGTGAGTACGGATAAATTCAGTTATCTGTGGGACTATCATTTCGCGCCAACGTCTGCCAGAGAAAATGCCATAGTGTCCACATTGAGGTGCGGTGTAATGGTGTTTCATCTCTTTAGGAATGTGTTTGCACAGTTCATGTGCTGCACGCGTTTGACCAGAACCTGAAATATCATCCAGTTCGCCTTCGATAGTAAATAAGGCGACATTGGTAATATCTTGCGGACGCACGAGTTTGCCTTCCACTTCCCATGTACCAGTAGGTAACCGGAATTCTTGAAACACAGTTTGTATCGTCTCTAAATAATACTCAGCCGGCATATCTAAAACTGCATTGTATTCATCATAAAATTTACGATGCTCTTCAGCAGATTCATTGTCGCCACGACGCAAGTGCAGATAAAACTCCCAGTGACTTTCAGCATGACGACGCGGATTCATCGCTACAAAACCTGCATGTTGCAGAAAACCTGGATAAACCTTACGACCAACTCCAGGATAATTCGAAGGTACGCTATAAATTACAGTGTTTTCAAACCATGAGAAGGGTTTGTCAGTTGCTAAATCATTGACTTGGGTAGGGGATTTGCGCGGATCAATAGGACCACCCATCATCACCATAGACTTAGGCATAACCGCTTCGCCATCACTAGCCATCAGTGAAATCGCTGCAAGCACAGGAACAGTGGGCTGACAGACAGAAATTACATGCAGGTCGGGACTTAAATGGCGTATGAAATCCTGTACATAATAAATATAGTCATGCAGATGGAAAGCACCTTTATCCAAGTGCACCATACGTGCATCAGTCCAATCGGTGATGTAGACATCATGATTCGGTAACAGACCACGTACGGTATCGCGCAATAGCGTTGCATGATGACCTGAGAGTGGGGCAACTAACAGTACCTTGGGTAGATTTACTTTAGCGAGCGTCGATCCCGACAAATCCTTGCGGAAGTGAAGCAAATTACAAAATGGCTTATTGATCACGATATCTTCGACGATATCCACAGTAATACCATTTACCTCAGCGGTCGTGATGCCAAATTCAGGTTTTTCATATTGCTTACCAAGTCGGAAAATCAACTCGTAGCCGGCTGCGATACGCTGAGAAAAAGGGGAGTGAGCGAGTGGAGAAACAGGGCTGGTAAATAACTTAGAGGAAGCTTCAGCCCACTGAATTAGGGGACTTAGCAGCGTACGATTCATTTCGTGCAACTGATAGAGCATTGTGACCTCTCATTCAAGACAACAGAATTGTGCCGGACATTTGATTATTCCGCAATGCAGCAAATGTAAGTTTGAAATTTTCTCTAGATAAGTAGCCAATTCCAATCAAAATACTTTGATAAATTAATTTTTCGATAATTTTATATTGCTAAATTAGTCTAATTTTTCCAATATTTTCAAAATTTAACATACGGCTAAGCATAACAATTTGTTAAACAGTAACTGGGGATTAAGAGAGATTTAATCTATGAATTATCATATTAGTAACTACATGCTGATTATCGCGCCTCGTATTTGTTGATTTGGAATGTATGCAAAATATTTTCCTAATAAAACCAGAGAATCTCAGCTATCCCAATTTAATAAGATTTTTTAACTGAGAATAATCCTTTATCTATTAACTCAACATCGACACATAGTTTGAAAACTTTTGCTGACATATAATATCGCCTGTGAAAAATCTCTCTCCATTTTTTCGACGCATTGCCAAATTTCTGCTCGTAGCGATCATGCTGCAGGCAGTGATGCCTGCTTTTGCGACACAACATAATGCAAAAAGTGGATTAAGTGCAGCCGGTTGGGTAGAGGTGTGTAGTGCCCAAGGTAGTAAATGGGTCGCACAAGATAATCACCCTGGCTCTTCGCAACATGCATCAGCCCATGCTGATCATTGCGTTTTTTGTAGTGCAACGGGAGCTGGTGCTGAATTTGATGCC
>JAIXOW010000029.1 GCA_027486615.1 Oxalobacteraceae bacterium
AAATTTATAATGATGTTTTATTTCGATTTTTCTCTCAGTTGTTATTATTTCTGTTCCAGTTCTTATTCAAAATTATCTGAAAGTTAAGATTTTTCACTAAATTTTCGTCCGTATCTGAAGGTGGAAATTTTTTTTCACTGAGTTTTCCGTTTTCGTGCGTCGCTTGTAAATTTTTTCATAGGTACCGCTTTCGAAAAATTGAAAAAATTTGCATTATAAATAAAAATATATAAATATAAAGATGGTCATTAAGTTCAGGCTCCGTTTTAGAATAATGAAAATACACATAAAAATAAAACTCAATACTCAAAGTAAAGTCATGTTAATAATAAAAAACAAAAAAGATTTTTGTATTGCATGTCTCGAAGAGTATTTTGGAAAATCATAATCTTTTAAAAAATAGAAGCAGAAGTTAAAGTTAGAGTTAGAAGATCACATCGGAAATGAAATGTTTTTTAGATTTCTTTTTCGTACGAATTTACTTGAACTCGAACTCGAACATGAAAGACAATTGAAAACGCATTTTCTTGTTTTTGTTTTTGTGATACTTAGATCAATTTCACAACACTAACTACAGATGCTGATACTGATGATATAAAGCAACGCAAATTCTTGTAAAATTGTATTTGTATCAAGTTCACGAATCGGTAGGCTGGTGCTGGTGAACATGAGAAAATTCAGAAAGAAGATTTTCTTAACCAAACTCAAACATCTCATGAGAGCGCTCTCATATTGTGAGCGCCTTGACAAATATCGGTGTAGAGATTCTCAAAAGGCAATGGAATCTTCATATTGCATTTCAATTTCATTCTCCCTGTAAAAGAAAAAAATTTCAGAAAACTAAAATTTCAGAAAAAACAAAAACATATAAAAAATATATAGCATTTTTATAAACCTATTCCATACTATAAATATAAATACCTTTCCATTAGATTATGATTATGAAAATATTTTCGTTTGCCATTTGTTGATGTCGAGAATGTCAGATCAGTAACAGCATTATAACAATGTTCTTGTTCTGCATCTTCATTTCCATTTCCATTTTCACTGTCTGAACAAGAACAAGAACAAGAACAAGAATCGGAATCAGAAGAATAAGAATAATAGCAATTGTATTCGCCAGCATCAAAACTATCTTCCTCAAATGTCACTGAGCGATTACTATCACTGTCATCATTATCATTATCCATAACCTCTTCCTCAAATCCGGAGATGTTCATTTCCATTTCATTTCCATTTCCATTTTCATTGTCTGAACCGGAATCTGAATCTGAATCTGCAGAAGAATAACAATAACAATTACATCCTCCTTCTTGATCAAATACAACTGAACAATTATACATCTTTCTTTTATTCAGAGGATTCTCATTTTCATTTGCAGTCACAGATGATGATGATGATGTTGATGTTGAGCTAAAAAGTTTGTCGAATTCGAAATCAGGGATATTCGTTTCCGTTGTAAGTGTAAGACTTTGAGTCTGAGTCTGAGTCTGAGTAACCTCATCTAACACCAACAATGATGGTTTAGGTTCAGGCTCAGTATCACAAGTTTCCAACGATTCAATATCAATATATTGAACATCATTTATATTTCCAGAATTAATAGAAATAAAAATAGATTCATCTTTCACTTCTGCAACTTGACGATAACATCCTGATATGCTACAATCGTAATCGCAAAATACAAACGAATCCATTATAACTTTCCGATGCTTAGATCATTATCATTTCCAAAAAAAAGTTTATTAAATAACTATCACTATCATCTTTTTGATTCTGATATGTTCATGTTCATGTTTTTCAGTCTTCTATGAAACAACTGAAGATATAACACCACAACAACTACCATCACCCTACTTTAAACAAAAACCTTTAAATTCATTCCCACATCAAAGACTAACACCATCTTGTCTTTTTCTCAACTTTCACACGCTCACGCTTATGTACCCCATTAGCGTGGCGAGTAATGTAAGCATAAGATCTCATGAGCAAGCGTTTGTAGGTATGAGTATTGCTGTGAGAGCGCGCTCCAGGAGATCGCAATTGTATTCAAGAAATTAGTCTTGCTCCTGATCCTGATTCAGACACACTCTCTCTCTCTCTCATAAGAAAAAGTAAAAGTAAGATTATAATATAATTATCATTAACACTAAATTCTTATTCTTATTCTAACATTTTGTCAATGTAACTTCTACCTGACACTTAAGCTGATAACGATAACATTCGAATTCGACTTTCTCTTCTGTAACAGCAACTTACACCATCAATAAAAAGTAATTGTTTCAAAAAAATACTCGACGTACGTAAGAGTAATTTTTTCAAGTGGAAGTGTGAGACATTACTGAATTAAGCATGGGGATTTGTATATGTATAATTATGACCTTCGCTTGGTATCGCAATCACATTCACTTTATTATGATTTGAAGTATAAAGTATGAAACATCTTCTGAGAATGAAGATGAAGAAAACTTCAACCTGAAAACATCGAGCTCGAAAAAAGAGAAGGTGAAGACAGAATCAAAAAATGTGAAAACGAAAGTATCTGTGTCTGTTGCAGCAGGAATCGAAACTTTCTTGTTTATGGAATTTTTCTTCTTAACCCGAATTTACACTGACTCTTCAGCTTATTTTTTATTTTGTTTTTATATTAGAATTAGATAACGTAACGCTTACGCCTAGGTTAGCGTTCAATAATATTTATCTATCAGTATCAGTTTTTCTATCGATAGTTTAAGTATAGAAAGAAAAACAAAAACAACTGCGAAAAAAATGTAAACGTTATTTTTGAAAAAATAAAGTACT
>JAIXOW010000222.1 GCA_027486615.1 Oxalobacteraceae bacterium
ACTATCAGCAAAGCGCTGAAATTTTTTCTCAGGTGTGGTGTAGTCATGTACTGTATGACCCATAGCGTGTAAACGAGAAATAGCTTGTTGATAAGCGGCTACATCAGTGGCATAACCACTTAAACCTATGATCGCAATAGCTATGGGATGTGAGGAATTCGACATAATGATTTAGTGTTTTTGACTGTAATCAGCGGTGAGACTTTCATGTACAGCTTGTGCACGACGCTGAATAAAAAAATCACGTAATAACTGACCACATTCTTCTGCCAAAACACCACCTGTTATCGTGGTGTGATGATTGAGTTTTTCTTCTGCGAATAAATTAATCACAGAACCGCAAGCACCGGTCTTTGGGTCTGCAGCACCATATACAACTCGCGCTAATCTGGCATGTAACATGGCACCGGCACACATAGCACATGGCTCCAAGGTGACATACAAGGTGCAGCCAGGTAAACGATAATTTCCTAATATTTCTGCTGCAGCGCGTAAGGCAGCAATCTCAGCATGTGCTGTAGGATCATGCTGCGCTATAGGTTGATTATGACCCGTAGCGACGATCTTTCCTTCATAAACCACTACCGCGCCGACTGGCACTTCACCTTGTAGTTCAGCTTTTTTAGCAGAGGCAATGGCCTCTTGCATGAACTGATTATCTAAATCGTTTTGCATCATCTCATTCACTTTGCATCATCATGCGTTATCTCGGCCCAACAATTTGGAGTTTCATGTAACACCAATTTATGTAAGCGCAATCCAGTCCCGTAGTGATCTTGATAGGCATTGCGTAATATGTTGAACGCTGTACGTGCTAAATTTTCTACAGTTGGTATCTGTTGGATGATCACTGTTTTATGATCCGGTATGCTGCTCAAAAATTCACGTACTTTAGTATCTTTTTCATAAACCAAAAAAGCATGGTCCCAGACATCTACTAAATGCTGTTTCGCTAGAGCTTTTACATCAGAGAAATCCATAATCATGCCATTATCAGAGCTGCCCTCTTGCTCAATCACATTTCCAATCAAGGTGATTTCTAAGGTATAGCGATGGCCATGTAAATTACGACATTGACTTTTATGATCAGGAATACGATGTCCAGCATCGAATTCTAATTTACGAGTAATAGTTAGCATGATTAAGGTATTTGTAACAGCTTATGTGTTTGCAATGACAAACGCCATTGCGGTGTATTTTTGCAAAGTTCTATCGCAAGTTTGATATTTTTTTCTGCCTCTGGACCATCCATAGCTTGGACAAAAAAATGCTGAAAATCTAAATTTGTATAAGCAGCGAGTTGCTGTTCATCCTGTGGCACCACGACTTTGATTTCATGGCCAGACTTAACTACGAGCTCAGCACCTATTTTAGGGCTCACGCATATCCAATCCACACCCTGTGGTACAGGTAAGGTGCCATTGGTTTCTATGGCTACTTCAAAACCAAAACCATGTAACGCATGAATTAATGCTTCATCTAACTGCAGCAATGGTTCGCCACCGGTACAGACTACGTATTTATGTTTTGGTGCATCAGCCGGCCACTGCGCATTAATTTTTGCAGCAAGCTCTGCAGCATCTGCGTATTTACCGCCCTGATTGCCATCTGTTCCCACAAAATCTGTGTCACAGAAACGGCATATCGCAGTGGCTCTGTCTGCTTCCCGTCCAGACCATAAGTTACAACCCGCAAAGCGACAAAACACCGCCGGCCGCCCTGACTGAGCACCTTCTCCTTGTAGGGTGTAGAAAATCTCTTTGACGCTATAGCTCACGCAATGACCTGAAATAACTAGAAAGGCGTGATTATCTACCAGAATGGGATGGCAGCGTCGTAGTTTGTTTAAACCGGAGCTAACTGCGGTGGATCGGGAAACAGCACCAGAAAACTCGAACCACGATTATTGGCACCTGAACGTACACTGATAGTGGCGCCATGCTCATGCGCGATGTCACGCACAATCGCCAACCCTAGTCCACTACCAGACTGACTGTGATCGAGTCGATAAAAGCGACTAAAAATTTGTTCTTTATCTGTCTCTGGAATACCAGGTCCATCATCTTCCACTTTTAATACACCACCACCTTCTTTCATCATACAACTCACGGTCACAGTGCCACCATCTGGCGAATAGCGAATAGCATTGTCCACTACGTTATCAATCAAATCACGTAATAAAAATCGATCGCCTAACACTGTCGTAGGTTGTAAATCAAAACCAATATCAATATTTTTCTTGAGAGCTTCTTGTACAAACTGCTGTACCGACTCAGCTAATAATTTATCTAAAGAGAGCAACTCCATTGCACTCCGATTGCCATCCCCCGGTTGT
Organism: Oxalobacteraceae bacterium; assembly: GCA_027486615.1. Taxonomy (GTDB): domain Bacteria; phylum Pseudomonadota; class Gammaproteobacteria; order Burkholderiales; family Burkholderiaceae_D; genus Pernthalerella. The sequence goes on from JAIXOW010000222.1 coordinate 2,336, forward strand.
GATCGAGCTAACGCTAATAACTGATTCGCTTTACGCGTCATACGATCGGTTGAGGCTAACATCATGTCAACCGAGCGTGCAGTATCAGGATCTTCTTTATGTTGCGCTTGCAACCACTCTAACTGCGCTTTAAAACCCGCTAAGGGAGTACGCAACTGATGCGCCACATTCGCTAAAAAATCTTGTTTCGCAAGAGCGCTATCTTGCACACGCTTCAGTAAATTATTTATAGCCAAAATAAAAGGTTTCACTTCAACCGGTGCATTGTCTACTGGTAAAGCAGATAAATCATCAGATTTACGTTGCTCTAAATTGCCTTGCATCTCACGCAATGGAGATAGACCTTTATTGAGTGCCAACCAAATCATCAAAGGAATAAGTATGGCTAGAAAAATTTCAGAAATCAGTAATGTGAGGAAAATACGCAAACGTATTTGACGAC